>LIIK01000116.1 GCA_001421095.1 Candidatus [Bacteroides] periocalifornicus
CGTAGAGTGCATCGCGGAGCGAAAAGTACCCCTTGTCGGCCATCTCTTGGTAGAGCGCCATGGTCTCCTGCGAATTGAGTAGGTCGAAGTCGGCGTAACGCGGCTTAAGCCGTACGGTGTTCTCCGTGGCGTAGGTTACACGTAGGGGTTGCTCGCGTCGCCCTGACTTGGTGGTAATGATGATAACGCCGTTGAGGGCACGTGCTCCATAGACGGAGGTTGCCGAGGCA
>LIIK01000117.1 GCA_001421095.1 Candidatus [Bacteroides] periocalifornicus
GGCAGCTTTTTTGCCCCTTGTAGTAGAGGATCGTCATGGCACAGCACCTCGCTTTCCATTGAATAATATCAGTATAGCAAAAAAAATCTGTCGAATGAAAGATTTTTGCTTTTGTCCTTTTGCAACAAAAAGCCTCTCTCGTTGAAACGAGAGAGGGGAACTGTGTAAGCGTTAGAAGAGGGCTTCTGCTAACGGTGTTTTTATGCCGTCGCTTCCCCGTGGTGGC
>LIIK01000118.1 GCA_001421095.1 Candidatus [Bacteroides] periocalifornicus
GTCTTTGCCTTTGCAAAGCGGAACACGCCGCATCAATATTGGTTAGCCAAGTCCTTCCTGCTTTTAGCAGAGGGCTACCGAACGCACGACGATCTCTTCCAAGCGCGAGCTACCTTGCAGAGTATTGCCGCAAATTACGAGGCAAAGGAAGACGGCATCCTCACAGAGGTCAACGCTGCACTAGCCCGCATAGCCGCAGAGGAGAAGGCGCGCGAGCGCGTTATA
>LIIK01000119.1 GCA_001421095.1 Candidatus [Bacteroides] periocalifornicus
TTGCAGGGGACGATAGCTCCGGAACTCGGTTTTCGTACGGAGAAGAAGGAGGTCTTCAATCTCAAGAATACGGCCAATATTAACCTCATGGTGGGGAAGAATCGGGCGCTTACCATCCTCAACAAGCTCGAGCTGTCAACTTATGGCAAAGAGGTTCATGTGAGTGATGGGTATGTTCATATCGAGTATCGTAATCTCTTGCGCCCTTACATAGAACTTT
>LIIK01000018.1 GCA_001421095.1 Candidatus [Bacteroides] periocalifornicus
CAGTCGGCATTGCGAGGAGATCGTTGCGGGTATGCAGCGCCGATTGCAATTTGTGCCCATGGGGGCATCAATGGGAACGGCGAACGGGGGGATAACGACGCGGCATTGGTTCGGGAGGGCACTCGCGTTGCTCGGCACCTCCCCTACCAAGCTCCTTATTGATAATCGCCCCCCCTGTCGCCTCCATACGCATACCGTGCATCCCGCAAATGGAGCCCCCTCGGTCTTTGTAGCGATGATGTGCGTCGTTGTAAAAAAACGTAGGATCCCCTTGCGGGGAGGCGTGGCGGGAGGATCGCGATGCGGCGCGCCGCTACGTCCTTTTGGAAACGGGAGAATAGATTTTAGACCTCCGTATTCCAAAAGGGAATCGCGACGAAAGGCCCGTAGGGGGCAATCGTTTATAGGAGGTCCTTCTTACGGGTAAAGAGATTTCAATCAAGCAATTCCATTTCTTGGAGACCGTAGCGATGCGGCGTTTTATGTGAGGTTTGCAGAAGGGAATCACATGTCTATCAATTTTCGAGATTGGCTATTGCGCTCTTGGTAGGGGAGGTGCCGAGCGCAGCGAGTGCCCTCCCTAACCAATGCGGCGTGCCCTCCCTTCCCGTGCCGCGTCGTTATAAAAACCGCACGTCTCTATATGTGGCATGGTATGCTCATGGTGGCGGCAATGGGCGGTGTTTGGATTGCAACGCGGCCGTAATGCTATCCCCGCAATGCCGACTGTAGGGGCGGGGTCTTCGCAATGCGAGGATTCCCCCGCCCAGCACCTACCACCCGTTGCCACCCCGTGCGTATCCATGCGCCGCATTGCGATTAGTCTCTCCCCATCTTCCAGGTATCCCCATGACGGGTGGCAGCCGCGGTTTACCCATTCACGGTAGCCATTCCGTGGGGCGACGCAGGGTTACAGTGAAAAAGTAGGTGCTTACGAACTCTGGTGCGGGCAGCCCTGCGGCCAACGCTGTTCGCGAAGGAGCAGGCGATGGTGGCGAGGTCGGCTAGGCGCTTGGGCATCGTTTCCTTGAATTCCACCGTTTGCCCCTCGCCTTGGGCTATTAGGGCTTCTACTTCGCTGGCTGTGTACAGCATGGTGCTACTCTTCATTCTTCGGAGGCGAAGGTAGGGGAAAAACGGGTGAAATCAAAATGGGGGTGGCGAGACATTATCCCTGCGATGTTGCATTGCTGTCCCGATGCAGGGCAGAACGGGCCGCGAGGCTTTGCGAGATCACCTCTGGTAGCCCGCTACTTTTGGAGGCTGAAGGGGAAATTTTTCGCGTTCCCCTTGGCTAGTCAGATAAATGTTGCTACCTTTGCGGCCTGAAAGGCTCAGAATGGAGAGGGCAAGAAGGGATTTCTATTTCGGTAATCTTCTGTAGGTTAGGATTTTCAACGTTCAAGTTTCAGTATATAAATGCCGACGATACAGCAGTTAGTACGTAAAGGAAGGGCTGTGATAGGATACACAAGCAAGGCGCCCGCGCTCGATGCTTGTCCACAGCGCCGCGGCGTATGTGTACGCGTGTACACCACTACGCCTAAGAAGCCGAATTCGGCGATGCGTAAGGTAGCCCGTGTGCGCCTTACGAACGGGAAGGAGGTCAATGCCTACATTCCCGGGGAAGGGCATAATCTGCAGGAGCACTCCATAGTACTCATCCGTGGGGGCAGGGTGAAGGACCTGCCAGGGGTTCGCTACCACTTGGTGCGCGGCACTCTGGATGCCCAGGGGGTAGAGGCTCGGCGGAAGGGGCGGAGCAAGTATGGTGCTAAGCGCCCGAAGCAGAAGTAGTTCACAAGCGTAATTAGGGAGATATAAGCGATGAGGAAGGCAAAACCCAAAAGGAGGATTCTGCTGCCAGATCCGCGGTTCCACGATGTGGAGGTAACCCGGTTTGTGAACAACCTGATGCATGATGGCAAGAAGAGCGTAGCCTTTAGCATATTCTACGATGCCATAGACCGCGTGGGCGAGCGGATGAAGGAAGAGGGTATGACCCCGCTGGATGTATGGCGCAAGGCGCTGGAGAACGTAACGCCACAGGTGGAGGTGAAGAGCCGTAGGGTGGGAGGGGCAACCTTCCAGGTGCCGATGGAGGTACGCCCAGAGCGGAAGGTGAGCCTCGCGATGAAGAATCTCATCCAGTATGCCCGTAAGCGCAATGGCCAGCGCATGAGCGAGAAGCTGGCGGCTGAGATCTTGGCAGCGTACAACAGCGAAGGCGGCGCATTCCGCCGTAAGGAGGATATTCATAAGATGGCTGAGGCCAATAAGGCCTTTGCCCATTTCCGGTTCTAGGAGCCTCTTCGGCTAGAGTCGGTCTGCTTGCGCAGTGCAGGGGGGCGGTACGCGGGGGAATGGCATTGCGAGAAGCAGGAGGGATGCGGGGTGTGGGTTCGCCGCTGGTGGCAGTATCGCCTGCGGCATGGAGGACGATAGCTAGCGAAGAAGGTTCGTTATGGAGTATAAGCGAGGGGAATAAGTAGCGATGAGCAAGGATCTGAAGCATACGCGGAATATTGGTATTATGGCCCATATCGATGCGGGCAAAACTACCACTACAGAGCGTATACTGTACTATACGGGTAAAACCCATAAAATAGGCGAGACGCACGAGGGGGCTGCGACCATGGACTGGATGGCGCAGGAGCAGGAGCGTGGTATTACCATCACCTCGGCGGCTACTACCTGTTTTTGGACCTATGAGGGCGAGACGTTCCAGGTGAACATTATTGACACCCCAGGGCACGTGGACTTCACCGTGGAGGTGGAGCGTTCGCTACGGGTTCTCGACGGCACGGTGGCGGTGTTCTGCGCCGTGGGTGGGGTGCAGCCCCAGAGCGAAACGGTGTGGCGGCAGGCCGATAAATACGGTGTGCCGAAGCTGGCGTTTGTGAATAAGATGGACCGGATGGGTGCCGATTTCTTCTCGGTGGTGGCGCAGATGAAGGAACGTCTGGGCACCAAGCCTATCCCGATCCAGATCCCCATAGGTAAAGAGGCGAGCTTCCATGGCCTGGTGGATCTAATAACCCGCAAAGCTTACCAGTGGAAGGAATCGGCCACAGAGAAGGGCGGGGTAATGGAGGAAGTACCCATCCCGGCAGAGCTACAGAAAGATGTGGAGCTGTGGCGCAGCAAGCTGGTAGAGGATGTGGCCGAGCATGAGGATTCCCTCATGGAGAAGTTCTTTGAGGATCCCAATTCGGTGACCAACGAGGAGCTCTACGCGGCACTCCGCAAGGCGACGATAGCCATGAAGGTTGTCCCGGTGCTGTGCGGTGCTGCTGGTAGGAATATCGGGGTTCAGCGTCTGCTGGATGCGGTGGCGCTCTACATGCCGAGCCCGCTGGATATCGGGGGGGTAGAGGGTACCGATCTCAAGACAGGCGAAACGGTGCGCCGTGAACCCAGGATGGATGAGCCTTTCTGCGGTTTAGCGTTCAAGATTGCCACGGATCCCTACGTGGGGCGTCTTGCCTACATTCGGGTGTACTCTGGGCATTTGGATAGCGGGTCGTATATCTACAATTCGCGGACCGGGAAACGGGAACGTATCAGCCGCCTCTACCAGATGCATGCCAACAAGCAGAACCCGATAGAGGTGTGCGAGACGGGGGATATCTGCGCAGCTGTGGGTTTCAAGGAATTGCGTACTGGCGATACGGTGTGCGACGAGAACCACCCTATAGCGCTGGAGGCCATGGAGTTCCCCGAGCCGGTAATCAAATTGGCGGTAGAGCCTAAAACCCAGAAGGATCTGGATAAATTAGGTATTGCGCTGGGTAAGCTCGCGGAGGAAGACCCAACATTCCGCACGCAGACCGATACCGAGACGGGGCAGACGATAATCAGCGGGATGGGTGAACTCCACCTGGAGATTATTGTGGATCGTCTCCGTAGGGAGTTCGACCTCGAAATCAATCAGGGTGCGCCCCAAGTATCGTACCGCGAGGCGGTTACCAAGCCGGTTTCGCATCGTACAGTATTCAAGAAGCAGACGGGTGGTCGGGGTAAGTTTGCCGACATCATCTTCGACCTGATGCCTGCCGACGAGGGGGTTACGGGCCTGCAGTTTGTGGACGAGGTGAAGGGGGGTAATATTCCCAAGGAGTTCATCCCCAGCGTGCAGAAGGGCTTTGAACAGGCCATGCAGAATGGACCACTGGCGGGCTACTCGATGCCGAGCCTGAAGGTGGTGCTCAAGGATGGGTCATTCCACCCTGTCGATTCCGATCAGCTTTCGTTTGAGATTGCGGCACGCCAAGGGTTTCGTGAGGCGGCCAGCAAGGCGGGGGCAATCCTGATGGAGCCGATAATGAAGGTGGAAGTTGTGACGCCCGAGGAGTACATGGGCGATGTGATAGGCGATTTCAACCGTAGGCGTGGCAATGTGACGGGTATGGAGAGCCGTGCGGGCGGGCGTGTGGTTACCGCAATGGTGCCGCTGGCCGAGCAGTTCGGCTACGTTACTGTGCTGCGGACCCTATCGTCAGGGCGCGCTACCTCCACCATGGAGTTCTCGCACTACGCAGAACTCCCGGCGAACATTGCCAAGGAGGTAATAGAGAAATCGCAGGTGAAGAGAAAGGAAGATCAGTAGTAATAGTAGATTAAGCCAATGAGCCAGAAGATCAGGATTAAGCTTAAGTCGTACGACCATAACCTGGTGGACAAGTCGGCCGAGAAGATCGTGAAGACTGTCCGAATGACAGGCGCTGTGGTCAGCGGGCCGATACCGCTCCCGATGCAGAGGAAGATATTCACGGTGAATCGGTCGACGTTTGTGAACAAGAAATCGCGTGAACAGTTTCGGCTCGATTCGTACAAGCGTTTGCTGGATATCTACAGCACAAATGCCAAGACGATAGACGCGCTGATGAAGCTCGAGCTACCGAGCGGGGTGCAAGTCGAGATAAAGGTGTGACCCTAAAAGCGCAGGAGGAACAGAGCGATGGCAGGAATAATCGGAAGGAAGATAGGGATGACTTCGGTGTTTACCGCCGAGGGGAAGAATGTCCCTTGCACGGTGATAGAGGCTGGCCCTTGCGTGGTAACGCAGGTGAAGACGCTGGAGAACGATGGTTACTCGGCGCTGCAGCTTGCCTTTGACGATAAGAAGGAGAAGCATACAACGCGCCCAATGCAGGGCCATTTCAAGAAGGCGGGCACCACGCCTAAGCGCTACCTCGCCGAATTCAAGAATTGGGATAAAGAGTATACCCTGGGCGATGTGCTCAAGGTGAGCGATGTGCTCACAGAGGCTGATGAATGGGTGGATATCGCTGGAATATCCAAGGGTAAGGGCTTCCAGGGCGTAGTGAAGCGGCACGGGTTTAATGGGGTAGGCGAAGTAACGCACGGCCAGCATAACCGGCAGCGGGCGCCTGGTTCGGTGGGCGCCTCTTCGTACCCTAGCCGCGTATTCCCAGGCCTGCGTATGGCAGGGCGTATGGGCGGAAACCGGGTTACGGTGCAGAATCTGCGCATACTGCGGGTGCTGCCAGAGCAGAATCTCCTGCTGGTGAAGGGGTCGATACCCGGCGCGAAAGGAGCTTATCTCATCATTAACAAGTAGGTGTGGCCATGGAAGTGAAAGTATTGACAATGGCAGGCGCCGATACGGGACGCGTGGCCACGCTAGACGATTCGATTTTCGGCATAACGCCGAATGATCATGTGATCTACCTCGACGTGAAGCAGTACCTGGCCAACCAGCGCCAAGGGACGCACAAGACCAAAGAGCGTAGCGAGCAGAGCGGTAGTACCCGCAAGCTGAAGAGGCAGAAGGGCACGGGGGGCGCTCGGGCGGGGGATATCAACTCCCCCCTGCTCCGCGGTGGTGCCACGGTGTTTGGCCCCCAGCCCCGGAGCTATCGGTTCAAGCTCAACAAGCAGGTGAAAGATTTGGCCCGCAGGAGTGCGCTTACGTATAAGGCTCGCAACAATGAAATCATTGTGGTAGAAGATTTTACGTTTGAAGCTCCTAGCACCAAGCGATTCATAGAGGTGTGCAAAAACCTCCAGGTGGAGAACAAAAAGACCCTGTTCCTACTTGCAGATGCGAATAAAGTTGTATATTTGTCGTCTAGAAATTTGCAGCGGAAGCGTGTGCTGCCCGCACTGCAGCTCAATACCTACACCGTGGTGGATTCGCAGGTATTGGTGCTGACAGAGGGGGCGCTGAGCGAACTCGACGGCATGTTTCACAAGTTTTAGTTGTGGCCATGGAGAAGAGTAGGGATATACTAGTGCGCCCATTGATAACCGAGGCGATGACGCACCTTACCGAGCGTTTGAACCAGTACGGTTTTATAGTGGCGAAAGAGGCCAACAAGCTACAGATAGCCAAGGCCGTAGAGCAGTACTACAATGTAACGGTGGTGCGTGTGAACACCATGCGCTACCAGGGAAAGCGCAAAACGCGGATGACAAAGGCTGGCTACCTAGTGGGTAGGACGGCCTCATTCAAGAAGGCAATAGTGACGCTGAAGCCCGGCGAGACGATTGATTTTTACAGCAATATCTAAGGAGAGATGGCGGTAAGGAAACTAAAACCGGTAACGCCGGGGCAGCGTCATAAGATCATCAGCGGCTTTGACGAGATTACGTGCAGCAAGCCTGAGAAGTCGCTCCTGCGTCCCCTCAAGAGCTCAGGAGGCCGGAATAACCAGGGGCGCATGACGGTGCGTAACATCGGTGGTGGGCATAAGCGCCGCTACCGCATGATCGATTTTAAACGGGATCGCGATGGGCAGCCCGCGGTGGTGAAGACCGTGGAGTACGACCCAAACCGCACGGCGCGCATCGCGCTGGTATGCTATGCCAACGGGGATAAGCGCTACATAGTGGCGCCTGCGGGTATCCAGGTAGGGCAGACCATAGTGGCGGGGCATGATGCGGAGCCCGAATTGGGCAACACGCTCTACCTGTCAGACATACCGCTGGGTACGGTGGTGCATAATGTGGAGCTACGGCCCGGGTGCGGGGCGGTAATGGCCAGAAGCGCCGGGGTGAGCGCGGTGCTACTCTCCCGTGAAGGGAAGTACGCCACTCTGCGCCTACCAAGCGGCGAGGTGCGCATGGTGCTCCTCACCTGCAAGGCCACGGTGGGGCAGGTATCTAACGCCGAGCATGCGCTGGAGAAATCTGGCAAGGCTGGTAGGAGCCGTTGGCTAGGGCGTAGGCCGCGGACACGTGGTGTGGCTATGAACCCTGTGGATCACCCAATGGGTGGTGGTGAAGGTAAGGCCAGCGGGGGACACCCACGCTCACGCAAGGGGTTGCTTGCCAAGGGCTATAAGACCCGTAAGGTTAAGAATCCCACGAGCAAGTTTATCGTGGAGCGTCGTAAGCATAAAAAGTAGGAGTAAACAACATGAGTCGATCGCTGAAGAAGGGTCCGTTTATCGCCTACAAGCTTGAGCGGCGGATTCTGCAGATGAATGAGAGCGGCAAGAAGCAGGTACTGAAAACCTGGAGCCGGGCCTCGATGATATCGCCAGACTTTGTGGGGCATACCATCGCGGTGCATAATGGGAATAAGTTCATCCCGGTGTACATAACCGAGAACATGGTGGGGCATAAGCTCGGAGAATTTGCGCCAACCCGCACGTTCCGAGGGCATTCAGGCAATCGTAAGTAGCCTGCGTAAAAGAAGTAAGGATACGAGGCAATGGGAAAACGGAAAGCGAACAACGCAAGGCTACGCAAGGAGGCCAAGGCCGAGAGGGCTTTTGCCTACCTTCGGAATTGCCCGATAGCGACACGAAAGGTCCGCCTAGTGGCCGATATGGTCCGTGGGGTAGAGGTGAACAGAGCCCTTTCACTCCTCCGCTACGCACCGCAAGCATCAGCTCCGAGCGTGGAAAAGCTGCTGATGTCTGCCGTGGCCAACTGGGGGCAGAAGCATCCGAGCGAGAGGGTGGAGGATGTGTCGCTCTATGTGAAGACGATAATGGTGGATCAGGGGCGTACACTAAAGCGCCTAAGGCCAAGAGCACAAGGCCGCGGTGCCCGCATCCTGAAGCGTTCTAGCCACATCATGGTAGAGGTGGCTGTGCGCCCCCCAGAGGATCTAGAATCTAAGCGGGGTGCTAGGAGAAGAGGCAATGCTGCAACAGAGGCAGCCGCTGCTGTGGTTGAAAACAACGATGTAAAGTAGCCAGGGGGTATGGGACAGAAAGTAAACCCGATAAGCAATCGCTTAGGGATAATCAGAGGTTGGGATTCTAACTGGTACGGAGGAAAGGACTACTCCCAAAAGCTGGTGGAGGATGCCAAGATTCGCGAATATCTGAAGACCAGACTTCAGAAGTCGAGCGTGTCTAAGGTTGTGATAGAGCGTACCCTCAAGTTCATAACGGTAACGATATACACGGCACGCCCAGGGACTATCATCGGGCGGGGAGGCGAGGAGGTGGATAAGCTGCGTAAGGAACTCTGCGTGCTGACGGATAAGGAGGTGCAGGTAAACATCCTGGAGGTGAAGCGCCCAGAGCTCGATGCCCTTCTGGTGGCTGATAGCGTAGCGCGCCAGCTTGAAGGACGTGCATCGTTCCGGCGTGCCCTTCGGATGGCCATAGCCAATACGATGCGTAGCGGCGCTGAGGGCGTGAAGATCCAGGTGGCCGGCCGTTTGGGCGGTGCCGAAATGGCCAGGACAGAGACGATGAAGGAGGGGAGAATTCCGCTTCACACCTTCCGTGCAGATATTGACTACGCGCTGGCCGAGGCTCTTACCAAGGTCGGGCTGATAGGAGTAAAAGTTTGGATATGCCGCGGTGAGGTATACGGCAAGCGCGACTTGTCGCCGAATGTGGGGGCTAACGTACCCCAGGGTAAACCCGCCATGGGGCGTGGTGACCAACGTCCTCGGCGTCCTCGGGGTGAGAGGAGCGAGCGGGGTGAGCGGGGCGAGGGTCGGCGCGGCAGTCGCAATGAACGCTAAAGGGAGGAAAGAGTGCGATGCTACAACCGAAGAGGACTAAGTACAGAAAGCAGCAAAAGGGGCGGATGAAGGGGATAGCCCACCGTGGGCATCAACTCGCATTCGGCTCATTTGGAATTAAGACCCTAGAGCAGGCTTGGCTCACGGGTAGGCAGATAGAGGCGGCTCGGCAGGCGGTGACGCGTTACATGAAACGAGAAGGGAAGATTTGGATACGGATTTTCCCCGATAAGCCGATAACCAAAAAGCCCGCTGAAGTCCGTATGGGTAAAGGGAAGGGGGCTCCCGAGGGTTTTGTAGCCCCCGTAACGCCTGGACGCATAATTATAGAGGCAGATGGCGTTCCATTCGAGATAGCCAAGGAGGCACTGCGTCTAGCTGCCCAGAAACTCCCTGTTACAACGCGCTTTGTGGTGCGTAGGGATTACGCAGAATAGGAGGATAGAGATGAAACCGGCAGAGATACGCGAGATGACATTGGCCGAACTTGAGGAGCGGATAGACGCAGAGCGGGATCGTCTCCATCGGCTAAAGATGACCCACGCAGTAAGCCCACTGGAAAATCCAGAGGAGATGCGTAAAATCAAGAAAGACATAGCTCGTATGCTTACGATACTAACGGAACGGCGTCGCAATGCCGAATAGCAAAGGGAGGCACTAGGATGGAAGAAACGAAGCTGGTTCGGAATTTGCGGAAAGAGCGCCAGGGGCTGGTAGTGAGCACCAAAATGGACAAGACCATAGTGGTGGCAGTGCAGCGCCGCGTGAAGCATCCCAAGTATGGTAAGTTCGTGCATAGGACCACAAAATTCTATGCGCACGACGAGAAGAATGAGTGCGGAATAGGCGATACCGTACGGATAATGGAGACGCGTCCGCTGAGCAAAATGAAGCGTTGGCGTTTGGTAGAAATTATCGAAAGAGCGAAGTAAGAGATGATACAGCAGGAAACTCGGCTTACGGTGGCTGATAATAGCGGCGCGAAGGAGGTCCTCTGCATACGTGTGCTAGGGGGGACTCGTAAACGCTATGCCACCATAGGCGACAAGATCGTGGTGACGATAAAGAATGCTCTTCCGAATGGGGAAGCCCGTAAGGGTACGGTAAGCAAGGCTGTTGTGGTTCGCGTGAAGAAGGAGATACGGCGTCCTGACGGCTCGTATATCCGATTCGATGACAACGCCTGCGTACTGCTCAATAATCAAGGAGACATACGGGGTACCCGCATCTTCGGCCCGGTGGCCAGAGAGCTGCGCGATGGCTATATGAAGATCGTATCGTTGGCCCCAGAGGTACTCTAAAAGCGAGGTGGTGCGATGAAGAGACTACATGTAAGGAGGGGCGACACAGTATACGTGAATGCTGGTAGCTACCGGGGGACCAAGGGCAAAGTGCTGCAGGTCTTCCCGGAAAAGGAACGTGCGATAGTAGAGGGGGTGAATATGGTGGCTAAGCATACCAAGCCCTCGGCGCAGAACCCACAGGGAGGAATTATCCGCAAGGAAGCACCTATCCATGTGTCGAATCTAATGCTTCTTGACCCAGAGACGGGCAAACCAACTCGTATCGGGCGCAGGAGGAATGAGGCGGGCAAGCTGGTGCGGTATTCTAAAAAATCTAACAAGGAGATTAAGTAATGGAATACACACCAGGACTTCGGAGGAAGTACGAGCAGGAGATAGTGCCCCGGCTGATGAAAGAGTTCGGGTACACGAGCGTGATGCAGGTACCCCGAATCCAGAAAATCGTGCTCAATCAGGGTGTAGGGAAGGGTACTGAGGACAAGAAATTGGTGGAGCAGGCGCAGGCTGAGCTTTCGCAGATAGCAGGTCAGCATGCCGTTGTCACCCGTTCCAAGAAGGATATTTCGAATTTCAAGCTTCGGAAGAATACCCCCATAGGCACGATGGTAACGCTTCGTAGGAATAGGATGTATGAGTTCCTCGAGCGGCTGATCAATGTATCGCTCCCCCGAATTCGCGATTTTCAGGGTGTGAGTGATAATTTTGATGGGCATGGCAATTACACGCTGGGGGTAACGGAGCAGATCCTTTTCCCAGAGATAGATATAGACAAGATAGGCCGCCTAATGGGAGTGGAGATCTCGGTGGTCACGACGGCCAAGACGGATGAGGAGGGCTACGCCCTGCTGCGGGAGTTTGGCATACCGTTTAAGAACGCAAAAAAGAGCTAGGGATGGCAAAGGAGTCGATGAAGGCGCGTGAGGTGCGCCGGGCAAAGTTGGCCGCGCGTTACGCTGCGAAGCGGGCTAAGCTGAAGGCTGAGGGCGATAGCGTCGGCCTGCAGAAGTTGCCTCGTAATTCTAGCCCCGTGCGCTTGAGGAATCGGTGTCAGCTCACAGGACGGCCTCGTGGCTATATGCGGATGTTTGGAATTAGTAGAATAACATTCAGGGAGATGGCTTCAAAGGGGCTGATCCCGGGTGTTAAGAAGGCTAGTTGGTAGTGAGTTCAGATAATACGCAATTGGAGGACAAGTAGATGTTAACGGATCCTATAGCTGACTACCTTACCCGTCTTCGCAATGCGGTGCACGCGGGGCATCGGGTTGTGGAAATACCAGGCTCTAATCTGAAGCGCGATATAACTCGTGTGCTTTTTGAAAAGGGGTACATTCTGAATTATAAGTTTGAGGAGGACAATAAGCAGGGAATCATCAAGATAGCTCTGAAGTACCACCCTCAGACAAAGGAGTGCGCGCTTCGGAGTCTAAAGCGCATAAGCAAGCCAGGTCTTCGCCAGTACCGCGGAGCTGATGAGTTGCCCCGGGTTCTCAATGGGCTGGGCATCGCCATCATATCAACCTCGCAGGGCGTGATGACGGATAAAGAGGCGCGCGTAAAAGGCATAGGGGGCGAGATTCTCTGCGAGATTTTCTAGTCTCGTGCAGATATCTACGGGGATTTATGCGTTTAGCCGGTGCTGCTTATCCTGCGGTTGTGTGAAATGGCGGGTAGGGTGAGCAAACGGCTGTAGAACGAGAAGTTTTTGAGTATTCTGTAAAGCTAAGAGTAAATGTCTCGGATAGGAAAGAAACCTGTAAACTTACCGGCTGGCGTAACGGTGAAAGTAGCGCCAGACAATACGGTGAGCGTGAAAGGGCCTCTGGGAGAACTTTTTCAGAAAGTCGATCCAGATATTTCTGTAAAGGTTGACGATGGGGTGCTTACACTTTCCCGACCCACGGACCAGAAGCGCCATCGTGCGCTGCATGGTCTATATCGTGCGCTGTTGAACAATATGGTGGTGGGCGTTTCGACGGGATGGGAGCTAAAGCAAGAGCTGATAGGTGTGGGATTCAAGGCTGAAGTAGAGGGCCAAGTGCTAAAGATGAGCCTGGGCTTTTCGCACGATATCCACATGCTCATGCCCAAGGAGGTGAAGGTAGAGGCGCAGCAGGAACGCCGGGGTAACCCGATAGTGACTCTCCGCTCGCCCGATAGGCAGCTGCTAGGAATGGTGGCGGCTAAGATTCGCTCTCTGCGTCCGCCAGAGCCGTATCGTGGCAAGGGGATTCGCTTCGTGGGCGAAGAGATACGTCGTAAGGCAGGAAAGTCGGCCAATGCAAAGTAGGCAGGGTAAACACCGTATAGAAGGAGATTACGACAATGGCAATGACAAAGTTGAAGCGGCGTTTACGTATTAAGCGGCGTATACGAACCAAGATCCGCGGCACGCAGGAAAGACCCCGGATGAGTGTGTTCCGGAGCAATAAGCAGATCTACGTTCAATTTGTGAATGATGATCTAGGACAGACGCTCGCGAGTGCATCTTCCAAGGATAAGTTTGTAGTAGATAAGGGGGCGATGACCAAGGTGGAGCAGGCTCAGCATGTGGGCCATCTGGCCGCCGAGGTGGCGAAGAGCAAGGGGATTGTAACCGTGGTGTTCGATAGAAATGGCTATCTGTACCACGGGAGAGTGAAGGCGTTGGCGGAGGCCGCGCGCGAGGGGGGCCTGAATTTTTAAGCAGCTGCAGAGATGAACTTTGGAAATAAGATGCGAGTACGGGCGGCCGACCTGGAATTGAAGGATCGCCTAGTGGGTATCCAGCGTGTAGCCAAGGTAACCAAAGGGGGAAGAACGTTTAGCTTTTCAGCCATTGTGGTTGTGGGCGATGGTAACGGTGTGGTCGGCTTTGGTCTCGGTAAGGCTGGTGAGGTCTCTGCTGCCATAGCCAAGGGTATAGAGAGCGCAAAGAAAAATCTGTACAAGGTCCCCGTGCATAAAGGGACAATCCCCCATGCGCAGGAGGCCAAATTCGGCGGTGCTAAGGTTCTGATTAAGCCCGCGACTCCGGGTACAGGAGTGACGGCGGGTGGTGCTATGCGCGCGGTACTCGAGAGCGTTGGCATAACGGATGTACTCGCTAAGAGTAAGGGGTCGTCAAATCCCCACAACCTGGTTAAGGCCACAATGGTGGCTCTTCTGCAGCTACGTGATGCTCGTACTATTGCGCAGCAGCGTGGTATAGAGCTAAGTAGGGTTTTTAACGGGTAAGGGAGCAGGAGGAAACGCAAATGGCTAAGGTACGAGTAACCCAGATACGCAGCCTGATAGGGCAGAGCAAACGCCAGCGGGCCACAATGGCAACGCTAGGGCTTCGTAGGATTCGCCACAGTGTAGAGCTAGAGAATACGCCTAGTGTTGCCGGAGCAATACGAAAGGTGCTGCACCTGGTGGAGGTGGAACAACTGTAATGATTGGAAGTAAAATGGCTAGCGAAGTTAAATTGCATACCTTGCGTCCCAATCCTAGGTCTAATCGGGAAAGGAAACGAGTAGGTCGTGGGCAAGGTTCAGGGTATGGTGGCACATCTACCCGTGGCCACAAAGGGGCAAAGTCCCGTTCTGGTTATTCGAGGAAGATCGGGTTTGAAGGTGGGCAGATGCCGCTACAGCGCCGGTTGCCTAAATTCGGGTTCAAGAATCCCTTCCGGATTGAGTATCGCGTAGTGAACCTTTCGGAACTACAGTCTATAGCTGAGCAGTACAAGGTAAGCACTATCAACCTTGAGCTTTTCTATGAGCTACGGAAGGCTAAGCGGAGAGAGCCCGTGAAGATCCTTGGAGGCGGGGAGTTGGTTACCAAGCTTGATGTAACGGCAAACGCTTTTTCCGAATCTGCGCGTAAAGCGATAGAGGCTCTAGGCGGTACAGCAACAACGATTTAGTGTCATGAGAAAGCTCATCGAGACGCTCAAAAATATTTTCAAGATCGAGGATTTACGCCAACGTATACTCTATACGCTGGGGATACTCGTCGTCTATCGTCTTGGGAGCTTCGTAGTGCTTCCCGGGATTAATCCTACGCAGCTGGGTGCACTGCAAAAGCAGACTGAGGATGGCGTAATGGGGCTGCTGGATATGTTCTCCGGGGGGGCCTTTAGTCACGCTTCGATCTTCGCTCTCGGTATCATGCCCTACATCTCAGCCTCCATTGTGGTTCAGCTGCTGGGGATGGCGATACCCTATTTTCAGCGTTTGCAAAAGGAAGGAGAGAGTGGACACCGCAAGATAAACCAGATTACCCGGTATCTTACGGTGCTGATTTTGGCGCTGCAAGCTCCTGGCTATCTGATCAACCTGCACCACCAGCTCCCAGAGTCTGCCTTTGCTCTCCAGGGGCTTTTCTTCACTGTGATGTCTACCATCATTCTGATTGGTGGAACGATGTTCGTGATGTGGCTTGGTGAGCGAATCACCGAGAAGGGGATCGGCAATGGGATATCGCTCATCATCATGATAGGGATTATTGCCCGGCTTCCCTTTGCGCTCGCAGCGGAATTCTTCTCTCGTGCGGAGGAGATGGCTGGGGGGCTGGTAATGTTCCTTGTGGAGATGGTGCTGCTGTTTGTGGTCTTTATGTTCTCGATACTGTTGGTTCAGGGAACACGGCGGATTCCAGTCCAGTACGCAAAGCGGATTGTGGGTAATCGGCAGTATGGCGGAGTGCGGCAGTATATCCCCCTCAAGGTGAATGCAGCGGGAGTTATGCCGATTATATTTGCCCAGGCTCTGATGATTTTGCCGGTGATGTTTGTACGCTACCAGGCAGATTCGGCTACAGGTATAGTGGCGGCCTTCTCAGATATAACGGGCTTTTGGTATAACTTTACGCTAGCGATACTCATTGTGATCTTCACGTACTTCTATACTGCCATTACGATCAACCCAAATCAGATGGCTGAGGATATGAAGCGCAATGGCGGTTTTATCCCAGGGGTTAAGCCCGGGAGGAAAACGGTGGAGTTTCTCTATGAGATCACGTCTAAGATAACGCTCCCAGGGGCGTTGTTCCTGGCGTTGATTGCCATTCTCCCTTCGTTTGCCGTAATTTTCAATGTGAATACGCAGTTTGCCCAGTTCTATGGAGGGACATCGCTCCTTATCCTTGTTGGCGTGGTGCTAGACACCCTCCAGCAAATAGAGAGCCACCTGCTGATGCGTCACTATGACGGTCTGATGAAAACGGGGCGGATTAAGGGGAAGAGCGGATATTAAGGTGTGGCGAGGTAAGGAAGAGCTTCTGCCAGGAGATTTGTTTAGGAATTTTGCGAGTTCGGCTCTGGTATTGTGAGTACGACGATTCGGTTTATTCGCTGGAGGTGTTGCGGTGCGTAAGGTTAGCATTAAGACTGCGGAGCAGATAGAGATACTGCGGTTGAATAACCAGCTGGTGTCTGCAACGTTGGCGGAGCTAGCCCCAATGATACGTCCGGGGGTGCGGACGATTGAGTTGGATAGGCGGGCCGAGGAGTTCATTCGGGATCACGGGGCCGTACCAGGCTTTAAGGGTTTTGAGGGGTTTCCCTACACGCTGTGCGTGTCGGTAAATGATGTGGTGGTACACGGATTCCCCGGCGAGTATGAGCTCTGTGAGGGCGATATAGTCTCGGTGGATTGCGGTACGGTACTGCATGGTTTTTACGGGGATTCGGCGTTTACGTTCGGGGTTGGCGAGGTCAGCCAGGAGGCAGGCGCGCTGCTTAAGGCAACGCGGGAGTCGTTAGATAGGGCTATCGCAGTGGCGATTGCCGGGAATCGGACAGGAGATATTGGTGCAGCAGTTCAGGGCTTCGTAGAACCCCTGGGCTACGGGGTCGTTCGGGAAATGGTAGGGCATGGGCTTGGGCGTTCTATGCACGAGGACCCCGAAGTGCCTAACTACGGACGAGCTGGGAATGGAAAGCTTCTTGAAGCGGGCTTAGTTATCTGCATAGAGCCGATGATAACACTGGGGCGACATGCAATATTTCAGGAACGAGACGGTTGGACGATAAGGACGAGAGATCATAGCCTGGCCGCCCATTTTGAGAAGGCGCTAGCCATCTCTCCATCGGGTAAGCCTGCGGATGTGTTGACCTCATTCGATCTGATCGATGCCGCACTGTCTAAGGGATAGGATTTAACAGTAAGAGGTGATTTTTGCATGTCAAAGCAAGAGGCCATAGAGAAGGATGGAGTGATTATTGAGGCACTGTCGAACGCAATGTTCAGAGTGGAACTCGATAACGGGCATGTGATTACGGCGCATATCTCTGGTAAGATGCGAATGCACTACATAAAGATCCTGCCAGGGGATAAAGTGAAGGTCGCAATGTCTCCGTACGATTTGACCAAAGGGCGTATTACAGTACGCTACAAGTAGTTCAGGAGGTACGCCCCCGGTCTTTTCAGAAACAGTTATGTTGGAATAGAGGGGGAGGGGAGGGATCGTCGATTTTCCTGGAGGATGATTTAAGGTTACAAGATTGCAAACTTTGAGGTTAGAGGCACGGCCATGAAGGTAAGGACATCCATAAAGAAGCGGAGCAGCGATTGCAAAATCGTACGGAGAAAGGGACGGTTGTACGTGATTTGCAAAAAGAATCCGAAATTTAAACAGCGTCAGGGAAAATAGTGTTATCTTTGCGCGCAAATTGAGAGAACGATGGCTCGAATAGTAGGGGTAGATTTGCCGAAGAATAAGCGCGGAGATATAGCGCTTACCTATATTTACGGCATAGGTCGTAGCAGTGCGAAACGGATTTTGGAGCAAGCCGCTATTGACCCTGGTGTTAAGGTGCAAGACTGGACTGACGATAATGTGGCGGCTGTGCGTGCTATTATCGGGGAGCAGTACAAGGTGGAGGGTGAGCTCCGCTCCGAGGTTCAACTCAACATCAAGCGCCTTATGGATATAGGGTGCTACCGCGGAATTCGGCATAGACTTGGGTTGCCGGTGCGCGGACAAGGTACCAAGAACAATGCTAGAACGCGCAAGGGTAAGAAGAAAACCGTTGCGAATAAAAAGAAGGCGACCAAATAATTGTAGATGATGGCTAAGAAATCTGGGTCAGCTAAGCGGAAGAAGGTGCGTGTTGAGCCCGTAGGGCAGGCACATATACACTCTTCTTTTAACAATATCATAGTCACGCTGACAAATGCGGATGGGGATGTGATATCGTGGTCTTCATCGGGTAAGAATAAGTTTAGAGGGTCAAAGAAGAACACTCCGTACGCTGCGCAGATGTCGGCGGCAGATTGTGCGAAGGAGGCCTACGAGCTCGGTCTGAGGAAGGTCAAGGCCTATGTTAAAGGTCCTGGTGCGGGGAGAGAGTCGGCGATTCGTACGATTCATAATTCTGGTATAGAGGTTACGGAGATTGTTGATGTAACCCCATTGCCGCATAACGGCTGCCGTCCTCCTAAAAGACGTAGGGTTTAAGGGATTTCTTTTAGGCTCAGGCCACAATAACGAGGCTAGCGGTAAGGGCGAAGTGAAGGCCTCCCTGGGAGTTTCGAAGGATGGTGGACTGAGGGGGAGTGCTGTTGGTGTAAATACGTGGTGCATTTGATTTTCTTGTTTCCAAATTTGATTTTGTAATGGCAAGGTATACGGGACCTACCTCGAAAATAGCGCGGCGGTTTGGAGAGCCGATATTCGGCCCAGATAAGGCACTTCAGAAGAAGGCATACCCCCCCGGCTTCCATGGTAAGAACAAGCGGAGACGTAAGGTCTCCGAATATGGCACACAGCTTGCAGAAAAGCAGAAGGCCAAGTTTACCTACGGGCTTTTAGAGCGTCAGTTCCACAACCTCTTTTTGACCGCATCGCGCAAGAAGGGGGTTACGGGCGAGATTCTACTCCAACTGCTCGAGGCTCGTCTGGATAATGTTGTTTACCGTTTGGGGATTGCTCCAACAAGGGCTGCAGCACGGCAGCTAGTGAGCCATTGCCATATTGTGGTGAACGGCAATGTGGTCAATATCCCCTCCTACACGTTGAAGCCATCTGATCTGGTCGGTGTGCGTGAGAAGTCAAAATCTCTTGTAGCCATTGCTGATTCACTCCAAGGGGTACGCCCTGGTCGCTACTCTTGGCTGGAGTGGGATGGTGCGGCAATGGTTGGTAAGTTCCTCAATTTTCCAGAGCGAGCTGATATTCCAGAGAACATCAAGGAGCAGCTCATTGTGGAATTGTATTCAAAGTAGGGTAACCACATGGCGATACTGGAATTTCAGCAACCCGATAGGGTGATAATGCTCGAGGGGACGGATCGGAAAGGCCGTTTCGAATTCCGTCCCCTAGAGCCTGGGTATGGCATCACAGTGGGGAATGCCTTGCGCCGGATTCTTCTCCATTCGCTTGAAGGATACGCTATTACCTGGATTCGTATAGAGAATGTCGGCCATGAATTCTCAACCATCAACGGGGTGATTGAGGATGTTACCCAGATAATCCTCAATCTAAAGCAGGTTCGTTTTAAGGCGAAGTCTGCAGAGCTGGGCAGTGATGGCGAGAATATAACGATTAACGTAAACGGGCGTGAAGAGTTTCGGGCGGGGTTGTTATCAGATTTTCTCACGAAATTCGAGGTGCTTAATCCCGATCTCCTAATCTGCACGATGAATCCATCGGTGCATTTTGAGATTCAGCTCAATATTCAGAAGGGGCGCGGTTATATTCCTGCTGAAGATAACATTGTAAAAGATTTACCCTTGGGTGCCATTACCATCGACAGCATCCATACCCCGATAAAGAACGTGATGTTCAAGGTTGAGAACTATCGTGTCGAGCAGAAAACCGACTACGAGAAGCTGACCTTGGAGATCGATACAGATGGTAGCATTTCCCCTAAGGATGCGCTTAAGGAGGCGGCCATTATCCTGATTCGGCACTTTATGCTCTTTTCAGACGAAAAGATCGCGCAGATTGAGGAAATGCCGCAAGCTGTTGAGGAATTTGACGAGGATGCGCAGGCTATGCGTCAATTGCTCAAGACCAAGCTTGTAGACCTTGAGCTGTCGGTGAGAGCCCTGAATTGCCTGAAAGCCGCAGAGGTTGAGACGCTTGGGGAGTTGGTTCATCACAGCCAGAGCGACTTGTTGAAGTTTCGGAACTTTGGCAAGAAATCGCTCACCGAGCTTGAGGATCTTGTCTCGTCAATGGGGCTTACATTTTCGATGGACATAAGCAAGTATAAACTCGACAAGGACTAGTTTGCCATGCGGCACAATAAAAAATTCAATCATCTAGGTCGTAAGAAGGCCCATCGGGAGCTTATGCTCTCGAATATGGCGGTGTCGCTCATTATGCACAAGCGCATAGAGACTACCGTGCAGAAGGCCAAGGCTCTTCGTGTATTTGTAGAGCCGATTATCACGCGCAGCAAGCAAGATACGACCCTCGCCCGCCGTGTAGCGTTTGACGATCTTCGCGATAAGTATGCGGTGGCAGAGCTATTTCGTGAAGTGGCCCCGCGGATTATGAACCGTCCAGGTGGCTACACACGTATAGTGCGATTGGCCACCCGATTGGGAGATAATGCGGATATCTGCATGATGGAGCTGGTCGATTTCAATGAGGGCTATACGCAGGCGAAGGCTGCGAACAAGCAGCAGCGCACAACACGGAGATCTCGTCGTTCTACGAGTAAAACCACAGAGCAGCAAAGTGTAGTGGAAAAAGCAGAGGCAGTGGAGCAGCCGGTTTCTGCTAGTGCAGACGTAGTGGAAGAGCAGCAAGCTCCAGCGCAGTAGCCTCATCCTGTTCTCAAAAGTTGGGATGATGGGAAGATAGCTAGCCCATCCCTCAGTAGCGGAAGGCCGAGAAGAGGAAGCAGATTAGCTTGGTCTTTAGGCATTTGGAGGAGGAGAGAGCATGGTTCATCTTGCGGGGTGGTCTGCGTTCTTGCATCTTTTAGATGGGTAGACTATCGCGTGTATTACCGAAGTCTTGGGGGGGAGATTATCCCCCTCTTTTTTTAAGCATACTTAAAAACGTACTGCAATGGGCTATATTTCAGGTGTTAGGGCTAGGCAGATCCTAGATTCTCGTGGAAATCCTACAGTAGAGGTAGAAGTTGCAACGACAACTGGCGGTTTTGGGCGAGCGGCAGTTCCCAGCGGCGCATCAACAGGAGTGCATGAGGCACTTGAACTTCGCGACGGGATCAAAGAGAGCTACTTGGGCAAGAGCGTTACCAGGGCTGTAGAGAATGTCAATACCGCCATTGCCGAGACTGTGGTGGAGATGGATGTTGAAGATCAACGTGGTATAGACCTAGCCATGCTAGCCCTGGATGGCACTGCGAACAAGGCGAAGCTGGGTGCAAATGCAATTCTTGGGGTGTCTATGGCCGTGGCCAAAGCCGCTGCCAATGATCTGGGAATGCCGCTGTTCCGTTACCTTGGTGGCGTGAATGCCCACGTGCTCCCAGTACCGATGATGAACATCTTGAACGGCGGGCAGCATGCTGACAACCCGATCGACGTGCAGGAATTCATGATTATGCCAGTAGGGGCAGAAACCTTCTCTAAGGCTCTGCAGATGGGGGTAGAGGTTTTCCATTCCTTGAAGAGCGTACTCAAGTCGCTTAAGCAATCCACCAATGTTGGTGATGAGGGCGGTTTTGCTCCGAATCTACCCACCCATGAGGCGGCTCTTGACACTATTATCCAGGCTATAGAGAAAGCCGGATATAAGCCAGGGGTGGATGTGATGCTGGCGTTGGATGCCGCGGCTTCTGAGTTCTACAATACAGAAAAAAAGCTCTACCACTTTGAGTCTACAGGCGAAGATCGTACCGCCAGCCAAATGGTAGAGTATTGGCAGAATCTGGTGGAGAAGTACCCCATAGCGAGCATAGAAGACGGGTTGGCAGAAGACGATTGGGATGGATGGAAGCAGCTAACGTCTCAGCTCGGAGGAAAAGTCCAGCTGGTGGGCGATGACCTATTTGTGACCAATGTAACCCGCTTGCAAAAGGGGATTGAAGAGGGGGTTGCGAACTCAATCTTGGTGAAGGTGAACCAAATAGGATCGCTTACCGAGACAATAGCCGCGGTTCGTTTGGCAGATATCCATTCCATGACCCCAGTGATTAGCCATCGCTCTGGTGAAACGGAAGATGCTACCATAGCAGACCTCGCCGTAGCTTTGAATTCTGGTCAAATCAAAACGGGTTCGGCATCACGTACAGATCGCATTGCGAAGTACAACCAGCTCCTCCGTATAGAAGAGGCTCTGGGAGCGAGGGCTGTGTATCCTGGTAGAGACTTTAAATTCAAGAGAATCTAGCTGCAAAATTTGGCTGAAAGAGGAGACCTTAGGGGCTCCTCTTTTTTTGTACTGTTGGCGTAATGAGACCTCTGCAAAAGTCTTGCATTTTCCCGCTAAAAGACCGCTGCAAAAATCACGTAAACGATGCGGCACGCCGCATCGATACTTTCTTCGAGAAATGGAAGTGATTGATTAAAACCTATTTATTCGCAAGAAGAGGAAAGCCCTCCTGTAAAAGATTAACCCCGTACGGGACTTTTGCAGAGGTCTCAAATGACGCGGCACATCAATACTGTCTTCAGGCAATGGAATTGCGTGATTAAAATCTATTTATCTCTATAAGAGAGGGTAAAAAATATCGAACCCCAATAAAGAGGGCTGAACACATTCTGGACTTTTGCAGAGGCCTTTTGCAAATAGCCAATTTACCCGTCATGATTGATGGAGAGGGTAAATGTTCCTTGCCCCGCCTCATACGGGCCGATTCGCATGCTTCACGTCCCTACAGTCCATACGTTAGCCCCACGGAAGCATAGGGTGCTACGTTGAAGTAGTAATCATTGTCAAAGACGAATAGACTTCTCAAAGAACGGCCGCTATAGTAGGCAGGTCTGAATGAGCTGACACCCGCTGTGATGGGGATGGAGAGCCCAGTCTTGCCTAGCCGGAATGTCGCTCGTGCGCCTGTGACCATGTATTGATGGGTGAATATCTGTTCCTTACCATCGGTCTCTACTATGGCCATTTGCCCATTCACGTCAAAGGCTGCAGACAGGCAGAAGTAGCTGTTAAAGTCGTACCCAATGGAAGCCTCCAGACCATTGCCCAGCGATACGGTAGCTTTGACTTTTCCAACGTAGCTCCAGTTGAAGTATAGGGCAGGGAAGAGCAGGGGATAGCCGAATGAATTGTTCAGGGCCAATCCACCTCCGAGATCCAATGTAGGGGTCAGGTGGCGGATGAACACAGCCCCGGCACTTCCGAGTACGTGCGTAGAGCGGATTTTGGAGAAGGTGGTAAATGGGGCGTATACTCCAGCCCCACCACTCGCCATGACAGACCATTTTTCATTTAGCGGCCAGATGAAAAATAGCCCCGTTTGTAGATCCATGATCTCGCTCACCATCTCTTCGTGAAAATGGTGATTGTACAGCTTGGCGTAGACCCCGCTGAGACTGATACCCAAAATCATAGGACGTGTTGCCGTGTCTTTCTGCCACATATGGAGGGGAAGGCCTATAGATGCTTGGTTGACTACGGCTGACCCCTCCCTGTCGCCCACTTGCCCCTGGTGTGTTTCGCTATCAGTGGAGTACATGTAGGCGGAATTCCCGATGAACTCGGTTTTAAGGGAAACCTGCGCAAGGCTTTCTAGACTTAAGAAACAGGCGATTATAAAAATACTGAGTGTTTTCATAGCTCTTAACAGATTAATAGTGCAGCACTCAAAATATCGACCCAAAGGTATAAATAAAATAATTAGGTGTAACGGAAATGGCGTTCAAAAAACGAAATGAATTGCAGATTTATGATACAGTTTTCCCAAACGCCTATCTTTTACTATTGGTATTGCAGCGTGCATAGCGTAGAGTTTTTTTCAACGGCAAGCCTTAATCGCGACGCGGGGTTGGAGCGCGATGCGGCCCTAATCGCGATGCGGTGTTTTGGAGCGCGACGCGGCGCGCCACGTCGCTACAAAGACCTCCTGCACCAACATGACTATGCGGGAGAGCACCACAGGGAAGGGGGAAATCCGATAGGATGCGTGCATATGGTGGACAGGTGGGCGGGGGAATCTTTGCGAAAACCGCAAAGACCCCGCCCCTACAGTCGGGCGTTGGCGGGGATACCATTGCGGGTCGCATCGCGATCCTGGTGCCATCAATCGCAACGCAACGTCCTTAAACGAGACGCGGCACACCACGTCGCTACAAACGCCCTTCCCCCATATGCGCATGAGCGCCCCACCGCCACCGTATGCGCATACCATGCTCCCCGCATGCCTCCCACTTATGGGGCTCCTACGGTTTTTACAACGATGCGGTACGCCGCGTTGGATAGGGAGGGTTCCTGCAAGAAGGGAGGGCACTCGCTACGCTCGGCATCGCCCCTACCAAGAGCGCAATAGCCAATCTCGAAAATTGATAGAAAGGTGATTCTTTATCACGCCGCGGCGCGCCGCGTCGCTACCGTCTTCGAGAAATGGATTTTCCTGATTGCAACCTATTTACACGTAAAAAGGGAAAATCCCCCAAAAAGATTGAACCTCTATGGCCTTTCGCCGCGGTTCCCTTTTGGAATACGGCGGTTAAAAACCTATTCTCCCGTTTCTCGGAGAGCGTAGCGACGCGGCGCGCCGCGTCGTGATCCCCCTTTCACGCCTCCCATCTAGGAGACCTTACGGTTTTCATTACGATGCGGCACGGGAAGGGGTTCGCCGCATGGTTAGGGAGGGCACTCGCTACGCTCGGCACCTCCCCTACCAAGATCCCTATTGATAATCGCCATCCCCAGTCGCCTCCATGCGCATATCACGCACCTCGCATGCCCCCTACCTGTGGATCCCCACGCTTTTTATCACGTCACGGCGCGCCGCGGCGGGGTCCGCCTCTATACCATCCCCGTACCAACCTCGTACCAACAAGGGATATCCTTTACTTCATGTTCGGATTTCGCCTTAAGGCGAAATCCGAACATGAAGCGACGCAGGTACGGCGATGGTGTTAAGTTGGTACGGCGATGGTGCGGAGAAAGAAAAGATAAAAAAATGGCAAAATGGCCTCTTTCCAGCTTTTTCCCTACCTTTGCGCCATAAAACGACCAGAATCTATGGCTAGAATCGCAGCCCTCTACCGAAATCGCTACCTCCGCTTCGCCATTGCCACCATCCTGTACCTGCTCATGGTAATCTGGCTGGGCAACTACTGGTGGCTCTTCGGGCTCCCCATCATCTTCGACATCTACATCACCCGCAAGGTGCATTGGTTCTTCTGGCGCAAACGGGGGGTAAAACGGCAGAAAGGATGGGTAGAGTGGCTCGACGCGCTGATATTCGCCGGGGTTGCCGCATTCCTCATCCGGCTCTTCTTCATCGAGGCCTTCACCATCCCCTCGGGGTCCATGGAGAAGACGCTGCTCATAGGCGACTACCTCTTCGTGAGCAAGGTGAGCTACGGGCCCAAGATGCCCAACACGCCGCTGGCCATCCCCTTCACCCACCACACCATGCCCTTCACGCGCAGCACGCCCGCCTTCCTCACCTGGATACAGAACCCCTACAACCGCCGCCCGGGGCTCGGCCACATCAAGCGGAACGATATCGTGGTATTCCACTTCCCCGAGGGCGACACCGTGATTACCCAGTACCCCGAGCAGAGCTACTACAACATCGTCCGCGAGCTCGGGCGCGAGTACGTCTGGCGAAACTACCAGCTCCTCATCCGCCCGGTAGACAAGCGCGAGAACTACATAAAGCGCTGCGTAGCCATACCCGGCGACACCCTAAGCATCCGCGCTGGGCAGGTGATGGTAAATGGCTCGCCACAGCCCCACTTCCCCGAAATGCAGCGTAACTATGCTGTGTGGACTGATGGCACCCCGATCAACACCCTTACGCTCGATAAACTCGGCATATCGAAGGCCGACCGTTCGTTTAGCGCAAGTGCCAGCGTGTACAATATGCCACTCACCCAGACGATGGCGGAGGCGCTGGAGAAACTCCCAAACGTGAAGCAGGTGGAGCCCTACATAAGTACAGATTCTGCCAGGATGAACGGGATGATATTCCCCCACGATGCGGCCTACCCCTGGACTGAGGATTTCTTTGGCCCACTGGTAATACCCAGCAAGGGTACTACTGTGCCCCTCACCCTCGCCAACCTCCCCATCTACCGACGCATAATAGAGGTGTACGAGCACAATAGGCTGGAGGTGAAAGACTCCACCATACTCATCAACGGGCAGCCGGCCGCGAGCTACACCTTCGGCATGGATTACTACTTCATGATGGGCGATAACCGGCACAACTCGCTCGACAGTCGGTTCTGGGGTTTTGTGCCTGAAGACCACGTGGTGGGGAAGGCGGTATTCATCTGGATGTCATCAGACCCCGAACGTTCCTTCCCCTTCAACATCCGCTGGAGGCGGCTCTTCACCAGGATACGATAGGCCCCCCAGGTAAGGGATTCGCGTGTGGGGCGGGCGGGACCTCCGCATAGAAATGTACGGCATCGCACCTCTAATCGCGACGCAATGCCGTTAATTGCAATACGGTGTCGTTAATTGCGACGCAGAATCACCTTTAATCACGATACGGTATCGTTAATTGCGATGCAGTGTCGTTAATCGCAACGCGGCGCGCCACGTCGCGACAAAGACCCGCAACAGCCATCACACCCATCCCTTCACCCGTGCCACCATCTCCTGCACATTCAGCACGCCGAGGGCAAATCCCTTACGGGTAAGCTCCACAGGAAGGAATTCGTCATACTTATCAAAAACCGGGGTCTCATTGGGGTAAAGAAGCTCCATAGGATCTAGCGGTTTGTTGACCTCTTCGGCCAATATCCTGAAGAAATCCTGCGCGCTCACCCCAAGCGAGAACTGCATGTAGTACGGGCGCACAGAGGTGAATCCCTTGAGCCGGAGACGATGCGCGCACCGCAGCCGTAAGAAACGCTCCAGCGCCAAAAAGGCGTAAGACCCCAACCAAGGGGTGAGGCTATACATCGTCCCGCCGAGGGGTATGAGGGGTTTTACCCCTAGGCCCGATTTTGCGGCGGCATCGCGTGCCTGCGCCAGCCGTGCCACTGCGTTGGGCAGTAAGTAGGGGTACACCTCGTGCTGGCGTAGAAGCTGCCACATACGCTCTAAGACCCTAGTGTGCACATCGCCAGCCACATCGCCAAAGTAGGCTGGCACCACCCCCTTCACGGGTTGGCAGTAGACCAGATGGCGCTTGGCATCTACCTCTTCCACCACCCACACCCGCCCGGCAATGGCTATACGATCCTGCACTGGCGGTGGCTGTACTATGGTGCCCAGCTCCTTGGATTCCCACCGCACGGTATACTCCTCATTCTCCTGGAACACCGCGTAGAACTTGAAATTACCCACCACACGTTCCCCAGCCAGCCCCACTATGAGGCCGCCACGCTCGGTTTGCTGGAGATGATGGAGGGTGAGGAGATGATGGAGCAATAGGCGGAAATCATCCTTTGTCACCAGTCGGAACGGGCTAAGCGTCAGCACCCGCGAGGCGAGTTCGGCGGGCAGCATTTCGCCCTGTGCTGCCAAGATGCTCATGGTCTGGTGGTAGAGGAGGCTGTAGGGCAATCGCCCTTCACGGGGAGGCTCTACCCAACGATCCTCTAGGTAGAGCTGGATGAGCGCTATGGCCTGCAGGAGTTTCCAAGGAATGGTCTCGGGCAACAACGCGCGCGCTTCGGTGGGGTCTTCACGCAGCACAAACCACATCTCCGACGGCACGCCACGTCGCCCTGTTCGCCCCATGCGCTGTAGGAATGAGGATACCGTGAAGGGGGCATCGATCTGGAAAGCCCTCTCTAGCCTGCCGATATCTATCCCCAGCTCGAGAGTAGAGGTGGTGCAGACGCTCACCAAGCTGTCATCCTGCTTAATCACATCCTCTGCGCTCTCACGGTAGCTCACCGAGAGATTGCCGTGGTGAATGAGGAATCTATCGGGCTCATGCGCCGCCTCGCAGTACCCCCTTAGGGTGGCAGTAACCACCTCACACTCTTCACGTGAGTTGGCGAATATCAGACACTTATGGCCACGGGTGTGGTTGAATATGTAGGTGTAGCCAGGGTCGGCCTGCTGCAGGCTGCTGGGGATAGCTGGCGTATCATCGGCATCGGCAAGCTCTACCGACAATCCAGAGGGCTGCGATGGCGGGGCAGCACGGTTTTCCCCACCAGCCTGCGCATCGGTTGGAGTACCTTTGCCTAGGGTGAAGAAATGCTGCATAGACAGCCTCCACCGGGTGTCGCCCTTCTGCTGCAGGCGGGGGATTACCGTTGGCCTACCGGTGCCCTCCGCTAAGAATTGCCCTACAGTCTGGGGATCGCCCACCGTGGCAGAAAGGCCAACCCGCCGGGGATTCACCCCTGCAAGCCGTGACAGGCGCTCTACCAGGCAGAGGGTTTGCCCGCCCCGGTCTCCCCGTAGGAAGGCGTGGATCTCGTCTATCACCACAAAGCGAAGATCGCCGAACAGGAAGGGGATCGCCGCATGCCTATGGAGTAGCATGGCCTCTAGCGACTCGGGGGTAATCTGCAGTATGCCTGAGGGCTCTTTGGCCAACCTGCGCTTCTCAGACTGCGATACATCACCATGCCAATGCCATACGCGAATGCCTGTATGCTCGCACACCTCCTCGAGCCGGGTGAACTGATCGTTGATCAGAGCCTTGAGCGGCGCGATGTAGAGGCAGCCGATGGATGCGGGGGGCTGCTCCTGCATGAGGGTGATGATGGGGAAGAAGGCGGCCTCGGTCTTCCCAGAGGCGGTGGAGGCGCACAGCAGCAGGTTATCGCGGGTATTGAATATGGCATCGGCCGCTGCTGCCTGTACCGCCCTAAGGCTCTGCCACCCCTGCCGGTAGATGTAGTCCTGGATGAAGGGGGAATAACGGGAGAAGAAATCCATGATATAACTCTTCCTAGCTATGTTTTACCATACGTATTAGAGAATACAGGAGAAGGTGCAACCGCTGGGGTTGTGCGGGGGTTTTAAGCGCGATGCGGCTCGCCACGTTGCTACAAACGCACCCGGCGAGATTGTAATCGCGTATTTCATTCTGGCTAACGGATTGAAAATCATTCTGCGTTCCCATTCCTGGCAAAAAAAAGGGAGGCTGCCTACTGGGTGGACATGTGGTCCACGCCATGCAGACAACCTCCCCCACTGAAAATGCGTATGGGTCAGAGCGTGAAATCGGCCAACCCAGGGTCTATCTCCCTATCCTCCAGCTCGGGCTTGGCAAATGTAAAGGCCTCAGAATGGAGCAGGGAGGCGATACTTTGCTCTGGATGCTGGTAAAGAATGTCGAGCAGCTCTACAAAATCTCTAATAACCTCGCGCGGGGTAATGTGGGCATTCGCCCCAATGCGCTCAAATTCGATCTTTATGAAATCGGCCAGATCGTGCTCATTCAGCCTCTTAGGGTAACCGTAAAGCCCAGCGTGCATCTCGGCGAGCTTCTCGGTAAGCACGAGCATCTCCTCTGGCGAGAGGGGGGTGAGCCTGATGATGGGCGCCAGCAGATCTTGCCCGCCTAGCTGCGCGAATTTCCCCCCCTGTAGGCGGGATCGCAGCGCCTCGTAGCTGAATACTCCCCGGTGCGTATCCTCCACGCACTCTGGCGTCCCACACATCACTATGCCTATGTACTCGGCCTTCCCCTGGAGGGCATCGTTGTACATGGCGAGGAGCTTTTCATAGTTGTACTGGCGAGCTACGCTGTGGGGTATCTTGTACACGTTGACCAGCTCGTCTATCAGCACCAGAAGGCCGCTGTAGCCTGCCTGCCGAAAGAAGAGGGCTAGCAGCTTGAGGTAATCATACCAATCCTCATCGGTCACTATCACGCTAACGCCCAGCTCGCGCTTCGCCTCGGTCTTAGATGTATACTCCCCTCTAAACCACTTAAGCACCAAAGCCTTCCGCTCATCATCCCCCTCTACGAAAGCCCTGTAGTAGGCGGCCAGGAGATTCGCGAAATCAAATCCATGCACTAGGGTCTGCATGCTACGAACCACCTCAAATATCTGCTGCTCTACGGTTAGGGCAAACTGGGGGGCATCTGGGGCTATCCCACGGGTGGCGGTGGTGGCGGTCTGCACGGAATTGATCCAGCGGTCTAGCACCAATGAGAGCGCTCCGCCCTCTGGCTTGGACTTCACGCTCAGGTTCTTCACCAGCTCTCGGTAGGTGGCTAGCCCCTGCCCGCCCGTCCCATGCAGGCGACGATCGGGGCTAAGGTCAGCATCCACCACCACGAAATTCCTGTCCATAGCGTAGTTCCGTATCGTCTGCAGCAGGAATGACTTGCCGCTCCCATACTTCCCCACTATGAATCGGAACGATGCGCCCCCCTCGCCTACTATGGCCACATCGCGCAGGAGGGCATCCACCTCTAGCTTTCGCCCCACGGCTATGTACGGCAGCCCCACCCTGGGCACTACGCCCCCTTTCAGGGAGTTCAATACAGCCTGGGCTATACGGCGTGGAACGCGGGGAATATTAGAATCCATCATGTTAGGATCGTTGCCTTACTACGATGCTGCATCCCGCATCGCTACATTCTGTGATAAATCGTAAGCGGCTGACTAACGGTTGAATTTGCTACTGCGATTGGGCAAACACCCGCTTACACTCGGCATTGCCCTACCTGGACACAAGCTCAACTGCAAGCCGCTAATAGACACCTAAATTTCACCAAGCATACAGGGATCTCAAGCTGGAAATCTACCAATAGTTCAACAATCACATTGCACTTTACCAAGGCCTTTCAGCCCGTAAAGCACTGTTGGAATGGCTATCATTCAGCCTCTTCCTGAATAGCATTGGCCAACTCGCCCCTATAGTCCTCTACCACCTCCACGCCAGCCTCTCCCTCCTCCAGCACCGTATCTTGAAACACTGGGTAAAGGGCGGTATTCACAGCCTCCACCATCACACCCAGTGGCGTATGCGTGGCCCGCAGGTAGCCCCTCCAATCGGCACCGTTCAAGACCAACGCCAGAAACTCCCGTGCGGTGGGTGGTATGCGCATAGGCTCGGTGGACACAGGGGCTTTCGTAGGGGTAGCTGCATGCTGCGGTTGGCTCGGCACTGGATTATACTCCGCGGTAATATGGTCCGCATCCGGCGCTTCTACCCCTTCTAGCAAAGCCTCGCGCACCGATGCAGCATCTTGCCGTATTGAATCTAAGCGCCCAAGATTCACCTCTACCTTGGGTCTATTGGCCTCTTCTACTGCCTTACAGTACTCTTCTATAGCCAGCCCTACGCACTGCACTACCGCGCCGTTATACACCCTCTGCTTGAGCTTATGGGGATACTTTAGGTAGAGCCGTAGCTGCCGATCTACCTCATGGCAAAGCTCCTCAAAGATCTGCTTGGTCTGGGCGTAGGGGTAGGTGTCTACCATCCACACGCCATTAACGCAGGCATAGCTCCTCCGTGGGGTGATGGGAACTTCCCGATTTTGCGGGGGGTGGGGATTGTAAAATACGGCTGCCTGGAAAAGGAATACCCCTACCCGCCTACGACGGCCAAGACATACCGTCTCGAACCGAAGACGTGTGCCAGCGCAATAAACGGGGGCCGCCAATCGTATAGACCGCGCCACGATGGCTGTGAACTCGTCGGGGTACTTGCGGTAGAGCGGGCTTTTATCTGGTTGGGATCTTGCGAGCCGAACCATGGTGCTAAAGAGCTCTTGGTCAGTAATATCCTGGTAATGCTGTAGGACCTCGGCTGCCGCATCGTTACGTATCTCCCCTTCGAAGAATTCAGGAATCCTGTCACGAAGGTCGTAGTACACCACATAGTCGCACATCCAAGGGCCTAGGTAGTACTCCAGGTTAGGATACGTAGGGCAGTAGGCATCGCGGATCTCCTCTAGCATGGCCAATCCCTGCGCGGGGGTCTTTACCCCGATGTTCATGAGTATCTCGTAGATGTAGACGAATACGTAGGATAGCGAGACCTCGGGGTATATGCCCCTTCGCATCAGCTTGCGGAAGGTGAAGTAGCTCAGCTGCTGCGCACGGTTCATCTTCGCGTAGGTGGGGTAGTAGGCCTTGAATGGGACTATGGGCTCTTCCTCCTCCCGCCCTACCATCTGGATTGCCGCATAGTAGAAGTCCTCTGAAGGGCTAAAGGCAAAAGCTTGTCCACCCTTCGTGCCAAATGGTGAGGGCATACGCATACTAACCCCTCTAGCAGCAGGCGATGCGCCAGATGACGTAATGGCTCGGACGCGCTCCCAGAAATCACGGTCGCCTTCGCTGGTAGCTGTAATGCCTATTGGCTCGTCGGTATACTCGTTGTCAGAATCGTGAAGCATGAAGAAAAGGGGGATACTCCCCCCACCTAGCCTGTATATTGATATTCTCTGGGTGTGAATGAGGGGCGCAACTAACTAATTCTGCCTACCGTTAATTCCCCATTTCAGAGAGGAATTTGATCCGCACCAGCCGCAGTTCGTTCTCCTCAATGTCCAGCCCTTTGAGCGCAGCCATGGCCTCTTCGAGTGAATCGCTCTGGGCCTCATTTCTGAAGTAATCATACACCTCTTCCTGCACATCCTCAGGCACCACCTGGTCTACAAAATAGCTTATATCGAGGCGAAGGCCAGAGGCCACGAGGGATTCTACCTCCTTGAGGAGTTCATCCATCTCTATCCGGCGCATCTCGGCTATATCCTCAAAATCCATCTTTCGGTCGATGCACTGGATTAGCGCTACCTTCTGCTGGCTCTTGTTGGGTACCACCTTAACCACCAGATCGTTCGGGCGCTCTATCTCCTGCTCCTCTACGTAGCGCTTTATCAGCTCCACGAAGGGTTTCCCGTAGCGTTTCGCCTTGCCAAGGCTTACGCCTCCCAGGTACTGCAGCTCCTCCACCGTTAGCGGGTAGTGGATGGTCATCTCCTGTAGCACAGTATCTTGGAATATCACGAAGGGGGGTACTTTCAGCCGCTTTGCCTCATCGGTTCGCAGGTTCTTAAGCATCTGGAACAGCGGGCTGTCAATCCCTCCCCCCGGCTCTGGCACGGCACGGGCACTATCCTGGCTCTCCTCGGTCTCATAGTCATGGTCGCGCACCAGCTGTATGCTATGCGGGCTGCGGAGGAAATCCTCTCCCTTCTCTGTGATGAATAGCAGTCCGTAGCGCTGGATGTCCTTACGAATATACCCCAGCACTATTGCTTGGCGGACAATGCTATCCCAGAACGTTTCGCCCTCTGCCTTTCCGCTCCCGTATTCTGGCAGCTTAAAATGCTCATAGAGCTTGGTGTCTGCAGACTCAGACCCCATGAGGATGTTCACCAAATGCTCGCCCCGGAAACCCTCGCCAATCTCCTTGAGCAGCTTGAGCATGGTGGAGAGGTAACCCTGCCCCTCAAAGCGAGGCCTCGGATTCAGGCAGTTATCGCACGCTCCGCAGTTCTTCTGGGTGTACTCTTCGCCAAAGTAATGCAGCAGCATAAGCCTACGGCAGTCACCGCCCTGCGCGTAGTGAATGGTATCTTGCAGGAGTTGGCGACCGATCTCTTGCTCTGGCACGCTTTTCCCTTGCATGAACCGCTCAAGCCTATTCACATCCTGCTTGGAGTAGAAGGCTATGCAGTGCCCCTCGCCCCCATCGCGTCCTGCCCGCCCGGTTTCCTGGTAGTATCCCTCTAGGCTTTTGGGCATGTCATAGTGGATCACAAAGCGCACATCGGGCTTGTCTATCCCCATGCCGAAGGCGATGGTGGCCACTATCACATCCACCTCCTCGTGGAGGAAGGCATCCTGATTGCGCGTACGGGTTGCAGCATCCATGCCTGCGTGGTAAGGCAGCACCTTAACCCCATTCACCCCTAGAACCTCGGCCATCTGCTCTACCTTCTTACGGCTCAGGCAGTAGATAATGCCAGATTTGCCCGCATTCTCCCGAATGTAGCGTAGTATCTCGCGGGTGGCGTTATCCTTTGGCCGGACCTCATAGTAGAGATTCGGGCGGTTGAACGAGGACTTGAAGATCACCGCATCGGTCATACCCAGGTTTTTCTGGATATCATCTAGCACCTTCGGGGTTGCCGTGGCGGTAAGCGCAATGACAGGCGCGGGGCCAATCTCGGTGATAAGCGGCCTGATACGGCGGTACTCCGGGCGGAAATCATGCCCCCACTCCGATATGCAGTGCGCCTCGTCTACCGCGTAGAGCGAAATCTGAATGCCTTTGAGGAACTCGATATTCTCCTCCTTGGTCAATGATTCTGGCGCCACGTAGAGCAGCTTGGTACGGCCCGCCAGCACATCGTCTTTCACCTCCTGTATCTGCCGGCGTGAGAGCGAAGAGTTTAGGAAGTGCGCTATGCCATCGAGTTCGCTGTAGCCCCGCATTAGGTCGACCTGGTTCTTCATCAGGGCAATGAGGGGCGAGATCACCAGGGCTGTACCCGGTAGGATGAGCGCGGGGAGCTGGAAGCATAACGATTTCCCCCCTCCCGTGGGCATGAGTACAAACGTATCGCGCCCCTGCAGCACATTCCGTATTATCGCCTCCTGGTTACCCTTGAAGGAATCGAAACCAAACCAATGGTTCAAGTGCCCGAGCAGCGGGATATTTTCTTGGTATTCCATATCCTTATTCCCCTTTCACAATCGCCCTATGGCAATTCAAAGGTAATACTATTTGGCAAAATTCCGAGCAAATGGCGAAAAATCTTATCAGCACCCTCCCGTATAACAACAGCGCTAGCGGGATTTTGTTCCTAGACAATCCCGATTCCTCTACACCAGTGTTGCGCAATGCCCCTGGAAGCGAAGCCCAAACCGCTGGGTGGCTGTGATTTGGAAAGCTTGAACCGCTGTGCAACCAACAGCCCCTGCCAGTACACCACGGCAAAAAAATTAGGGAGAGACGCCGCCCGCCCCTCCCTAGCCATTGGCTAACTACGCAGCACAACTAGCACCTCGTAGACCACCTACTGATGCCCGCTAGATGCCGAGTTCACTGCTCAACCATCTCCTGCATGGAAGAGCCTATAGATGGAAGTAGCCCAACGTATCGCGAAGCCGATTGGCAGCATCAAACATCACCTTTGCGCCCCTATCTAGGATCTGGAGGCTCTGCGTATGGTGCTGCGAAGCCTGCGAGAGTTCTTGCAGGGAGGCATTCACCTGCCCCACGCCTTGGGTTTCCTCGCGCACCGCAGCCCCTATACGAGCCACAACCTCGGCAAACTCGGCCAGCTTTTCCACAAAAGAGCCGATGAGCTCATTGCTCTGGGTGGTAAGCCCCTCGCTGGTACGCATGAAACTCACCATCTCGTCGGCTGCTGTACGGCTGCTCTCGGCCAGCTTGCGAACCTCGGTGGCCACCACCGCAAAGCCCCGTCCATGCTCGCCAGCCCGGGCAGCCTCCACCGCGGCATTCAGCGCCAGGATATTGGTCTGCTCGGCAATATCATTCACAAAGGAGATGCGGGTAGAAACCTGTTTCATGGCATTGAGCGTGCTACCGCTGCTCTCGGCTACCCGGGCTACCGCATCGCTCACCGCGTGCGATATACCCTCGGCCTGCATGGCATCGTGCGCATTGCTCTGCATGCTGGAGGCCATCTGCTCCATAGTGCTGGAGATGCGCTCCACCGAATCTGACGACACCTTCACTTGCTGGGTTATGGCATCAGTCCCCTGCACCACGCTCTGCCCTGTGGCATGGAGCTCCTCCACCGTGTTGTTCACCGTGCCTATGATCTCTACCAGATTATTGCGCAGGAGCTGCATGGAGAGCTGGAGCTGCTGCATGTCGTTAGCACGATTCTCATCCATATGGCTCAGCTCTGCGCTGGCAAATTCAACGCCCAGATCGCCCTTGGCCATCATCCCGATCTTACCGACCACGTGTCCCAGCGGACGCACTACCTGCTTGGCCGCAAGGTACAGCATCCCGGCACTATAGGATATATTGAAGATCGAAATGATCACAAACGCAAGCCAACTGGTGGTAAAAACCTCATAGCGAATGGTGATGCCGATGAAGACGAACAGGATCGAGCTGACCCACAGCACCCCTACCCGCATGAATACTGACCGCTTAAAAATGGCGTTGAGCACAAGGTAGGCGATTACCATGCAAAAACCAAAGGCAATCAAATTGACTATCAATGCATTCATAATCTCTATGCTATTGTTTCAAAGTCGATAACAGTTCAACCGATCCCCTGTACCCGCCCCTAGTGTGTAAACCCAACACACTTAGAGAAACGTATTCTAGCCAAAAAGGTTACGAAAAATGCGAATAGATTTCAAATAAAAAAACTATTCACCTAGCAACCAACGCCATACGTGATGGGGTAAAGGCGCAGTTCGCCCGTTGTCCCCGAATATCAAAAAAAGCACGGAAGGCAAGGCCACAAGCCAAGCTCCCGTGCCTACGAGTGGCAATTGGTATCCTACCCCCTACTGCAGCGTAAAGAAGGCCATGAGTTCCTTAAGGTGGGCGGCAGCGGCGTACACAACCTTCATTCCCTCGCTCAACCGTTGGAGATTCTCGGCATTCTGGCTGGCAGCCTGATTAAGCTCCTGGATGGAGGTATTCACCTGGCCAACTCCCTCGGTCTCCTCACGAACCGCCGTACCAATACGCACCACAAGGTCAGTGAATTCATTGAGCTCCGCGATGAAAGACGCCAGAAGTGACCCGCTCTCGGTGGTGAGCTTTTCGCTGGTACGCATGTAGCTCACCATCTCGTCAGCGGCCGTGCGGCTAGTAGCCGCCAGCTTGCGAACCTCTGTGGCCACCACCGCAAAGCCCCGTCCATGCTCGCCAGCCCTTGCGGCCTCCACCGCAGCGTTGAGCGCAAGGATATTGGTCTGATCGGCAATCGCATTCACCAGCGAAATCCGCTCAGAGATCTGCTGCATCGCCTTCAGGCTACTGGTGGAGGAGTTCGCCACCTTGGTTATCGCATTGAAGACCTCAGTGGATATGCTCTGCGCCTGCTTGGCATCGTGGGTATTGCTGTCCATGCTAGCCACCATCTGCTCCATAGCCGCTGAGATCTCCTCCACTGATGAGGCCGACACATTCACCTGCTCGGTAATCTGGTCTGAACTCTGCATCACCTGACCTCCAGAGGTGTAGAGATCATTCACCACCTGGTCTAGGGTGGTCATCACCGTGCGCATTTTCTCCTGCAGATTGACCATTGCCCGCTCCAGCCGCTGCAGGTCGTTAGCCCGCGCCGGGTCTAGGGCCTTCACCCTGTCGTAGACCTCAGAGCGCTCCACCACCAGCTTGCCGGCCTCTAGCTCCTCTACCCGAGCAATCATTGCGCTCAGGGGGCGAACCACCCGCTTGGCAGCCAGCATGAAGGCTGCCACACACACCACGATATTGGAGATCAGCGTGAAGAGGTAGAAGGCCTTGCTATCAGGAAAGTAGTTGAAACGCATATTGAGCATGGTGATAACCCACAGCAGCGTTATCGCCCACAGCACGCCAACCTGAAGAAAGACCGACCGCTTGAAGAAGATGGTAAGCACAAAGTAGCCCACAATGAAGCATGCGGCTACCCCTATCACTAGCGTAAAAATTGACCCCATAACCTGTTGTTTTAAAATTGCTACGTTGGGAATAACGATCCGTACCGCAAATTATTCTACCTACGAAAAAATTTTTCGCAATCTTGCAGGAAAGCATTTCTATTCACCGTTTTCCGAAAAAAAAGCTCTACCTTCGCGGCAGCGCATTTCCTCTGCAACTGGCGCCAATCTCGGCTGGGCGACCGTTGGGAGAGCCCCCTAAAAACGCAACGCCCACCTGTGAACCACAGCCCCAGCAAATCATTCCAATCAGTAAAAATTAGCAGCTACACGACTCCCCATTACGAGGAATTATACCGACATCAGAAATTCAATGCGCAATAATACGGGACAGTCGTTACGATAATACCCACAGAGAACTATGGCAAAAAGACGGCGGGAGCAGCAAGCAACCCGCAACATCAATAAGCGCGATGTAACGGATTTTATAAATCAGCACCTTGCCCACCATCCGACCGAGCGGCTCGACTACCGCAGGCTAGCCGCGCTCATGGGGGTGAAGGATGGCGGCACACGTCGCTTGCTAGGCGCAGTGCTGGCCGAAATGGCCGACAGGGGACAGCTGCAGCCCGTAGCGCACGGTGTATATAGAAACGCACGGCAGAGCGAAGAGTTCGAATGCAAAGCCACAGGGCTACGGACTGGCGCGGTAATCGTAACCCTACCCGATGGGACAGAAACCCAGATACCCAAAGAGCTGGCCTGCCATGCGCTCGACGGCGATACGGTGCGAGTACGCCACCGCCAGAGCAGCCAACCAGGGGTAGGCGATACCGAGATCCTCGCGGTGCTCTCCCGGGCACGAGATACCTACGTAGGGGTGGTACAGGTGCGTGAGCGGTTTGCATTCCTAGTGCCCGACGGGAATCGCATGCCCTACGACATCTACATCCCGATAGAAGAGCTACACGGCGCCTCCGATGGCGTAAAAGCCCAGGTCCGCATCACCCACTGGCCCACCAGCGCAGACCACCCGTTCGGCAAAGTGGTCGAAGTGATTGGCAAGCCCGGTGAACATGAGACCGAGATGCACGCCATACTGGCCGAATTCGACCTGCCCTACCGCTACCCAGAGGCTGTGACCAAGGCCGCCAAAGCCCTTAAACCCGGCATAACGAAATCTGAAGTGGCCAGCAGGCGCGACTTCCGCGGCACCATGACCTTCACCATAGATCCAGATACCGCGAAGGATTTTGACGATGCGCTCTCCCTACAGCTCCTGGCAGACGGGAACTATGAGGTAGGAGTACACATAGCCGACGTAACCCACTACGTAACGCCCGAGAGTATTATTGAGGCCGAAGCCTACCAACGGGCAACCTCGGTGTACCTGGTAGATCGCACCGTTCCCATGCTCCCAGAACGCCTCTGCAACGAGATCTGCTCCCTACGCCCCGACGAGGACAAGCTCTGCTACTCGGTGGTCTTCACCCTCACCCCCGATGCCAAGGTAGTAGAGAGCTGGATAGGGCGCACCGTAATCCGCTCCATAGCCCGCCTCACCTACGGGCAAGCCCAGCAGGTGATAGAGACCCAGCAGGGCGAGTTGCGCCAAGAAATCCTCTGCCTCAATAGGCTCGCCGGCATTCTACGAGACCGGCGATTCGCCAATGGCGCCATAGATTTCACCTCAGACGAAGTGCGATTCCAACTCGACCCAGACGGCGTACCCATAGGAGTAGAACCTGAAGAGAGCAACGAATCGCACTGGCTTATAGAGGAATTCATGCTGCTGGCTAACCGTACAGTGGCCGAATTCGTGGGAAAACCGAGACCTGGCTACAAACCCCACCCCTGCGTATACAGGGTGCATGAGAAGCCCAACCCCGAGAAACTCGAGTCGTTCTGCCAGATGGCCGCCCGCTTTGGGCACACCTACAAAGGCAGCATAGAGCACATAACCGGGAAGGATATCACCAGCCTGGTGCACAGCGCCAAGGGAAGGCCAGAGCAGCACATGATAGACATCCTCGCCGTGCGCGCCATGGCCAAAGCCAAATACTCCACCCACAACATCGGGCACTACGGGCTGGCCTTCGATTACTACACCCATTTCACCTCGCCTATCCGCCGCTACCCCGATATGATGGTGCACCGTCTCCTGGCCCTCCTGCAGGCCAACAAGCCATTCCCTGCGGTAGACGACCTAGAGGAACGGTGCGTGCACAGCAGCGAGATGGAGAAGATTGCCGCCGATGCCGAGCGAGCCTCTGTAAAGTACAAGCAGGTGGAGTACATGGGGGCACGCATCGGGCAAGAGTTCAACGGCATCATAAGCGGTGTGATGGAATTTGGTTTCTTCGTTGAGATAGAGGAGAATAAATGCGAAGGGCTAGTGGCCACGCGCGACCTTACCGATGACTACTACACCTACGATCCAGAGGCTTTCAGCCTCACAGGTCGGCAGAATAAACGGCAATTCTGCCTTGGCGATGCCGTGCGTATCCAAGTGCTAAGGGCCGACACCCAAAACCGGCGGCTCGATTTCCTAGTCACCGAGCACAAAGGCGAAACGCTCAGCATAAAGCCAGCCCCCGAGTCGGGCAGCCGGCATACAGGGCGGAGAACCTCCTCTAGCAGAATGCCCCAGAGGCACTCCAAAGACCGGATCCACACGAAACCAGGCCGAGGCAGCAGGCGGAGAAACCGGCGCTAATGCTCCATACCATATCCCCCTTCGTTACGACTACGGAGAGGGGGGATACCAGCAAGAATCGGAGGGGTCTAGGTATCACGCCTAGGCCCCTCCGAATTTTCTTGCTATTGCACGTGCCCAACCGCAGGGGTTTCGTTGCCACAAGCCGCCTTTCTCAACAAAAATGGGAGGCCGCAGCCTCCCACAGTTCAAGACCCTAGGCAACGCTACAGCCCGCGGGCGGTTAGCGCACCATTTTAACAACCTCGGCGAAAGCCGCGGGATGGTTCATGGCCAAGTCGGCAAGCACCTTACGGTTCAGCCCAATATTCTTAGCCTTAACCTTGCCCATGAATTCGCTGTAGTTCATCCCCTCGGCCCGCACCGCCGCATTGATACGCTGAATCCACAGCGCGCGGAATTCCCTCTTCTTGAGCTTACGCCCCACATAGGCGTGGAGCCAACCCTTCTCAAGCGTTTCCCGGGCAACGGTATAGACATTTCTACGTGCCAGGAAATTCCCTTTGGTCTGCTTGAGAATCTTCTTGCGCCTCCTGCGTGAGGCGACTACATTCACTGAACGTGGCATCTGTAATCTGTGTTGCGGAGCACCAGCGCCCCCTGCCTCCTTGGCGTGTACCGGGGGTCTTGCGAAGGCCTGCCACCCAGGCCACGGGCTGCGCTACTCCTAGTAATGTAAAAAGGTAATGCTGAAAAAAGACGCCAGAATAGAGGCGATCCCCGTCTGCGCGCCAGAAGGCCAAAGCCCCTAGGCCAAACTCCACCCCAGCTCCCAGCCCTCCACTTCTCTCTCAGATTAGCCCTGAGAGGTATTCATCGCCCTAGTCCTGCGCGGTTAGGCGAGTATCATCTCATGCACACGCTTGGCATCGCATGGCGCCACCAGCGTCTTATGCGTTAGGAAGCGTTTGCGCTTGGTAGCCTTCTTGGTGAGAATATGGCTCTTATAGGCATGCTTACACTTCACCCGACCCGAGCCCGTGACGCGAAATCGCTTAGCCGCACCACGGTTCGTTTTCATCTTAGGCATATGTCTACCCTCTCCTAAATTTATTTGTGTGGTCTTGAACTTTCCCTATTCTAAAAGCAACGTGAGGCGCACTGTGACGCCCGCCTTTGCACTCCGCATGCAGCCAGCCGGGGCAGTCAGCCCTTTGCGCAAATCTTTCCCCTGAGCCTAGGCCTTCTTCTTTGCAGGTTTGGCGGGCGCCAGGAACATGATCATCCGCTTGCCCTCCAGCTGGGGCATCTGCTCTACCTTTGCCAGCTCCTCTAGATCCTTGGCAAAGCGCAGCAGCAGTATCTCGCCCTGCTCCTTGAACACGATGGAGCGCCCTCTGAAGAAGACCAAGGCCTTCACCTTTGCCCCCTCCTGCAGGAATCGCTCAGCGTGGCGGAGCTTAAACTGGTAGTCATGGTCGTCGGTATTCGGGCCGAAGCGTATCTCCTTCACCACCACCTTCTGCATTTTCGCCTTCTGCTCCTTGGCGTGGCGTTTCTGCTGGTAGAGGAATTTCTGGTAGTCGACAATACGGCACACCGGCGGGTCGGCATCCTCGGCTATCATCACCAAGTCGAGCTCCAGCTGCTGGGCAAGGTGTAGCGCCTCCTCGGTGCTAACCACGCGGGCTTCGCCCACATTCTCACCCACAATACGCACCTCGCGCACACGTATCGCATCGTTTACCTTATGCTCTGGCGAATTATCGCGCCCCATTGGCCGCATGGGCCTGCGCTGTATCGGTCCTGCTATGGCTGTATCCTCCCTCTTTGGTTATACTGATATATTGTTCAAACAATTATGCGCATTCATCAATCTGAACCCAGAACGAATCTTATCCTTTTAGACTGCTGGCACTGGCAGAGTTCCCTTCATCACGAACGTTGTTCCGTTCACCGAGCTCCGTAGAAAGTCCGTCCCCTTCCCTACCGACCGAGCTCCTGGGCTATCTTCCCATTCACCAGCTCTATGAACTCCGCCACGGTTTTAGCACCCAGATCATTCCCCCCACGTTCACGGATGGCCACTTGCCCGGCATTCGCCTCGCGCTCGCCCAGCACCAACAGGTAGGGTACGCGCTGCAGCTCAGCCTCGCGGATCTTCTTGCCGATTTTCTCATTGCGCAGATCCACAGAGCAGCGGATGTCAGCAGCCTTCAGCCTACCAGCCACCTCCTGGGCGTAGGGGTTGAACCTATCGCTTATCGGGAGTATGGCCACCTGGTCTGGCGCAAGCCATAGGGGGAATTTCCCGCCCGTATGCTCTATGAGCACCGCCACAAAGCGCTCCATAGAACCAAAGGGGGCCCTATGGATCATCACCGGGCGATGCCGCTGGTCGTCGGCCCCTATGTACCCCAGCTCAAAGCGTTCGGGGAGGTTGTAGTCCACCTGTATGGTCCCCAGCTGCCACTTGCGCCCCAGGGCATCCCGCACCATGAAGTCGAGCTTAGGCCCGTAGAAAGCCGCCTCGCCCAGCACCACCTTGGTCTCGAGCCCCTTCTCAGCAGCCGCCTCGATGATGGCCGCCTCCGCCCGCGCCCAATTCTCGTCGGTGCCTATATACTTCTCCTTATCCTGGGGGTCGCGGAGCGAAATCTGAGCCTCGTAATCCTTGAAATCCAGAATCTTGAAGATGTAGAGGATGATGTCCATCACCTTCAGGAATTCATCCTTGAGCTGCTCCTCCATGCAGAAGATGTGGGCATCATCCTGCGTGAACCCGCGCACCCGCGTGAGGCCATGCAGCTCGCCGCTCTGCTCGTAGCGGTACACCGTGCCGAACTCCGCGTAGCGCTGGGGGAGATCCCGATAGCTGTGGGGCTGGCTCTTGTAGATCTCGCAGTGGTGGGGGCAATTCATCGGCTTCAACATGAACTCCTCGCCCTCCTGGGGGGTGGTGATAGGGCGAAAGCTATCTGCCCCGTACTTAGCCCAGTGCCCGCTGGTTACGTAGAGTTCCTTCTGCCCGATGTGGGGGGTAATTACGGGCTGGTAACCGTACTCATTCTGCACCTTGCGGAGGAAAGCCTCGAGGCGTCCGCGGAGTTCAGCCCCCTTGGGGAGCCAGAGGGGCAGCCCCTGCCCCACCTTCGCAGAGAAGGTGAAAAGCCCGAGCTCACGCCCTATGCGCCTATGGTCGCGCCGCTTAGCCTCCTCTAGCAGCTGGAGGTACTCATCCAGCATCTGCTGCTTCGGGAAGGTGATACCGTAGATTCGGGTGAGCATCTTATTGTGCTCATCGCCACGCCAGTAGGCCCCTGCAAGGCTGGTGAGTTTCACGGCCTTGATGTAGCCCGTATTGGGCACATGCGGACCGCGGCAGAGGTCTGTAAAATGCCCCTGCGTGTAGAACGTAATGGTGCCGTCGGCCAACCCATCAATCAGGTCCACCTTATAGGGGTCGCCCTTCGCCTTGTAGGTTGCCAGTGCCTCGGCCTTGCTCACATCGCGCCGCACTATCGGCTCGGCGGCCTTGGCATGCTCTAGCATCTTGGCCTCTATTTTCGGCAAATCCTCCTCTGTTACCTTGTAATCGCCAAAATCGATGTCGTAGTAGAAGCCATTCTCAATGGACGGCCCGATGCCCAGCCGGATTCCCGGGTAGAGTTCCTCCAAGGCCTCAGCCAGCAGGTGGGCAGAGGAGTGCCAGTAGGTGTGCCGGCCCGCCTCGTCGCTCCAGGTGTTCACGCGTACCTGGGCATCGTGGTCTATAGGGCGGGTGAGATCCCACACCACACCATCCACCGTAACCGAGAGCGCCTCCTTGCCCAGCCTCCCCGAGATATCCTCCGCGAGCTGCATCCCTGTAACGGCACTAGGGTACTCGCATACTCGCCCGTCTGGCAACGTTATTCTTACCATTGTCCTGCTGTGTACACCATCCTAAATCCGCCGCGAAGGTAGTGAATTTTTCCGAGAATGTCTTATCGAAAGACTTTTTTCTGCTGGGGGAGGCCTAATCGCGACGCGGCGTTTGGAGCGTGACGCGGTGATTTTTAATCGCGACGCGGCACGCCACGTCGCTACAAACGCCACCCACGCCAACATGCCCATGTGAGCGATCACCACAGGGAAGGGGGAATCCGATAGGGTGCGCGCATATGGTGGATCTCAGGTGGGCGGGGAAATCTTCGCGAAAACCGCGAAGACCCCGCCCCTACAGTCGGGCGTTTGCGGGGATATCATTGCGGTCCGAGTGCCGCCCATTGCGTCCCCGCCATGCGCATACCATGCCGTATATGGAGACGTGCGGTTTTCACAACGACGCGGCACGCCGCGTCGCTACGTTCTTCGGGAAATGGGATTTCTTGATTGAAACCGATTTACGCACAAGAAGGGAAAATCCCCCAAAAATAGACCCCTTACGGGCCTTTCGCCGCGGTTCCCTTTTGGAATACGGTGGTTTAAAACCGATTCTCCCGTTTCCCCGGAGGACGTAGCGACGCGGCGCGCACGGCATGCGCATGGAGGCGACAGGGGAAGGCGGTTATCAATTAAGGCTCTTGGTAGGGGAGGTGCCGAGCAACGCGAGTGCCCTCCCTAACCAATGCCGCGTCGTGATCCTCCCATTCGCCGTTCCCGTTGATGCCCCCATGGGCACAAATGGCAATCGGCGCTGCATACCCGCAACGATCTCCTCGCAATGCCGACTG
>LIIK01000019.1 GCA_001421095.1 Candidatus [Bacteroides] periocalifornicus
CCATTTCTCGAAGACGGTAGCGACGCGGCGTGCCGCGTCGTTTATGTGATTTTTGCAGAGGTCTTGTTTATGTGAATTTTGCAGAGGCGTGGGTCATGGTGGCGTGGGGCGATTGTATATGCAAAAACCCCGTGCCGGCAGGTTGCCAGCACGGGGATCAGAATCAGGAGATACCCTGACCTAGTTAGTCTTCGTGAGCCTCGGACACCAGGTACATTTCACCCACTAGACGATGCCCGCCAAGATAGCGCTCGAGGATGAAGAGGATATAGCGGATATCCACGTTGATGCAGCGTTGTAGATTGGGTTCAAAGGCGATATCGCCACTGAGCGACTCCCAGTTGCCATCGAACGCGCACCCTATCAGCTCTCCATAGGCATTCAGCACCGGCGAGCCAGAGTTGCCACCCGTGATATCGTTGGTGGTGAGGAAGTCCACCGGCATCACCTTTCCGGGCATGGCGTATCGGTCGTAGTCCTTCATTTCGTAGAGCTTCTTGAGCTTTTCGGGTACTTGGAATTCCCACGATTCGGGGTTCTCCTTCTCCATTACGCCCTTTAGGGTGGTGTAGTACCTGTAGTCCACAGCATCGCGTGGCGAGTAGCCTTTCACGGTGCCATAGGTGAGCCGCATGGTGAAGTTGGCGTCGGGGTATGAGGGCTTGTCGCCCAGCATCTCGAGCCGCCCGGCAATGTAGAGGCGGTTACCGGCCTGCACCTCCTCCAGCGCGGCATGCATCTCGTCGGAGTATTTGGCCATTTTCTCGCGCACGCTGGTAGAGAGCTGGAATCCCATATCCTCTCCGAGTTTTTTGGCGCTCGGCTTCATGACGAAGCTTTTCAGGCGGTTGTAATCGGTGAATATGGAGGTCTCGAAGAGCTTATCCACGTACTTCTGGATATCCCCCTTGAACTTCTTGTCAATGGTTTCGTAGAACGATGGGAGGGCTTCGGCTGGCATCTTCTCCTTAAAGAGACGGAGCATAGCCACGGTAGCCTCACGGTCTGTGGCGGGGTCGTAATCCTTGTACCCTTTCTCGTAGAGGTTGCCCGCTACGTAGTCCTGGATGCGCGTTTTGTACTCCAGATCGTTCTCTTTGAGGGCTTCGGGCATTTCCTGGAACGCGCCCGCAAAACGGTTGAACTCCATACCGCGGAATAGCGCCTCTGCGTAGTAGTTGAGCACATGCTGGGGGGCGTTGAGCTTGGCCACGCCGCTCCGCACCATGCTGAGGGCCTTGCCATACTTCTCCTCCCGCTTGGCATCGCCTGCTACCCATTCAGAAAATTTGGCCTCCTCGGCCTGCTTGGCAGCCACCACCCCTAGGCGGGCCAGGGCCTCGTTCTGCCCTATGGCGTTTTTCCAGTAGTTGGCGCTCTGGGCGTACTTGGCCGAGTACTTGATGCGTACGGCAGGGTCGGCCTCCATGTGGCGCATCCACACGTCTTGCTTAATGCCACGGATGAGGGCCCTATCGGTGTTCTCCACATCCATGGTCGACTGTACTTCCCAGGAGGTCATAAAGCGGTCGGTACTCCCGGGGTTGCCAAGAATCATGGCGAAATCGCCCTCTTTATAGCCCGCTAGCGATATGGTGAAGGTCCGCTTGGGCACATAGGGCTTATTGTCTGGCGAGTAGTCTGCCGGTTTATTATCAGGCCCTGCGTAAATGCGGAAGAGCGAGAAATCGCCCGTGTGGCGTGGGTACATCCAGTTGTCGGTGTCGGCGCCAAACTTCCCGATTGATGAGGGGGGGGCGGCCACCATGCGGATATCGGTGAAGACCTCGTAGAGCGAGAGGTAGTACTTATTCCCCCCGTAGTAGCTATTCACCTGGGCCTTGTAGTGCGTGCCTTTGGTGGCCTCCTCCTCTAGGTAGTTGGCTGTGTTCACGAGTGTGGTTCTCCGTTCACTCTCAGACATCTCGGGGTATACGGAGTCGAGCATTTTCTCGGTTACATCTACCAATTTCACCAGGAAGGTGCAGGTGAGGCCCGGGGTGGGAATCTCATCCTGAAGGGTCTTGGCCATGAAACCGTCCTTGAGGTAATCATGCTCCACGGTGCTGTGCTGCTGTATAGCATTGTAACCGCAATGATGGTTAGTGAGTACCAACCCTTGGGTGGATATCACCTCTCCAGTACAGCCATTGCCGAATATCACCACGGCATCCTTGAGGCTAACGCCGTCTGGATGGTAGATCTGATCGGGGAGGATCTTCAACCCCAAGGCCTCCATTGTCTGCGCATTGTACTTGTAGAGGAGTGGGAGTAGCCACATCCCCTCGTCGGCTCGGACGGCAGTGCCCAGCATCAGCGCGACAAGCACTGTGAGGCAACCCTTTCGGAAAAAACGCTTTCCCATGTGTATCTTTTGGTTATTTTGTGTGATAAGCAGGCTTACTACCCGCGGGGCAAAGGTAGGGAGAAACCCCGTAAATAGCAAAAGAGGAAAGTGCTTCTTGCATCCATTGGCATACGCCTAAATCCTTTTGGTAAGCTCAGATAGGCGGCAGAGCACTAGGGATAAATCATGAATCTGGTGCATGCGCTCATCGACCTCTTCGCTGGTGAGCTCTGGGTTCTTCAGCTCTTCGCGCTTGGCGGCCAACTCTTGCGAGAGTATATCCCACTTGAAGGCCAACACGACCTGCTGGGCGTTTAGGGAGAGGTCATCGTGCGAGAGATCGGCGACTTTTCCTCCGGGAAACCATCTCTTGCTGAGGGGGTAGCGATCTGTGGTAAGATCTATGCAGAGGCTGGTGAGCTCGGGGTCGAGTCCGCTGAGCAATGCCTGCTGGGGATCGGGCGTGCCCTCAGCCAACTGCTGCTGATAGCCATCGTAGAGGCGTCTCAGCAGGGGGTCGGTAAAGGCTATGCCATCCACCGCGAATTCGGCCGCCATGTAGTCTGCCAGCCGCACAGACTGCACCCCGCTTTCATCATCCTCGGCGATCTGGATATTCTCTACCCCATACCTCAGGAGCATACTCGCCAATTCTCGTTCCTGAACGTAAAATGGATTCTGGGCTTTTGGCTCCGCCTCGGGGCTGGCCGCTTCTCCCTCTGCGGCTGCATCGGTAGGCGCTTCTGTAGAAGGAGTATCGGGATTCTTGACCCTGGCAATCAAGGGCTTCTGTCCTCGCTGCTTGCTCACCTCTGCGGTAAGCAGCTCTTCGCCGAGGCTGAACTGGCGGGCAGCTTCCTGAATGTAGAGCGCGCGGGTGATTCCGTCGGGGATAAGGGCTATGCTCTTCACCACATCTTGCGCCAGCTTGGCCAGCTGGGCCGGGTCGCCCTTGCCAGCCTTGAGGCGATTGGCGGCTTTGAAATGGATGAAATCTTTCCGATTACCCTCTACAAACTCTTGGATTTCGGGCAGGGTATGCGCCTTGGCAAAATCGTCGGGGTCTTGCCCTTCGGGTAGTAGCACGATGCTGACATTTATCCCCTCGGCCAGAAGCAGATCAGCCCCCCGTTCTGCGGCTTTAATACCTGCTGAATCGCCGTCGTAGAGCAGCACCACATTCTTGGTGAATCGGCCTATGAGCCTGGTCTGCTCGGTGGTGAGCGAGGTGCCGCTGCTGGCCACAACGTTCTCTAGCCCCCGCTGGTGGAGCTGGATGACATCGAGGTAACCCTCTACCAGAAAGCAACGATCCTGCTGTGCGATAGCCCTCTTGGCCAACGAGAGCCCAAAAAGCGTCTCGCTCTTATGGTAGATTTCGCCCTCGGGTGAATTTATGTACTTCGCGAGCTTGCCATCAGTCCTAAGCGCACGCCCCCCAAAGCCTATTGGCCTACCGCTCACGCTGCGAATAGGGAAGATCACGCGCTCGCGGAAACGATCGTACAGCTCCCCATTCCGCTCGGTAACCAACCCCACTCGTTGCAGGAAGCTCGCGCTGTAGCCCGCCTGCAGGGCTGCTTGGCACATAGCGTGCCCATCGGCGGGGGAGTACCCCAGCCCGAACTTGGCGATGGTCTCTGCCGTTAGCCCGCGTTCGGTGAGGTAGCCCAATCCCGAAACCTTTCCCTCGGCACTGTCAGTCAAGGATTTCTGGTAGTAGTTCTCTGCCCACTCTAGCAAGAGCATCAAGCTTTCATGCTCGGTGCGCTGCTGCCGTTCTGCCTCGGTCTCTTCGCGTTCTTCTATCTGTATGCCCGCACGCTTGGCTAGCCGCTTTATGGCATCGATAAAATTGAGCTGTTCTATCTCCATGAGGAACGAGACGGCGTTCCCACCCTTGCCACAGCCAAAGCACTTGTAAATGCCCCGGCTGGGCGATACGTTGAACGAGGGGGTCTTCTCGGAGTGGAATGGGCAGAGGCCGATGTAGTTAGAACCGCGCTTAGTGAGCCGAACGTAGTCGCCCACCAGATCCTCAATGGGCACTGCCGCGAGAATGCGGTCGATGGTTTGGCGATCTATCATATACGGAGTTACGCGTGAGTGGATGGTAGCAATATGCGAACGCAGAAGAACGCCCTGGAACTGCGCGTTGTGCAGCTACGCCATATGATAAACGGAAGTGGCTGGCTAAAACCTTTTAGCACCGGCAGGGAAAAGATCTGAGACCTCTGCAAAATGGGCGTATGGGTTTAATCTTTTACAGGATGGCTTTCCTCTTCTTGCGAATAAATAGGTTTTATCAATCACTTCCGTTTCTCGAAGACCGTAGCGACGCGGCGTGCCGCGTCGTTCATGTGATTTTTGCAGAGGACTTTTTACATGAATAACCATACACGAATGGGGGGAAGGCAATGAGAGAAAGACCCTCTGCGCGCCTGATGAATACCCGTTTAGACAGAGGGTGGCGCTCACGCTTTTCGGTAATAGTAGGGGGCCATGCGCCGATGGGCAGCGCGCACCGCCTCCTCAGCTTGCAGGGCAACCTTCCGCAGGGTGTGGGTGCTGGCATCGGGAACCCTGAGGGGGGGGAGCACCTGGAGATGCAGCAGCTCTCGACGAGGCACAAGGAGCAAGCCTCTGAGGGTCTCCCTAGGGCCACGGACGGCAATGGGCACTACTGGCACACGGCCCGCCGTGGCTATGGAAAACGCCCCGGCTTTGAATGGCCCCACCTGCCCTGTGCGTGTGCGCGTCCCCTCGGGGAATATCATGATAGAAACCCCACAGCGAAGCCAGCCAAGGCATTCGCGCTGCATGCGTAGCGCATCGACCCTGCTGGCGCGATTGATGCTTACGTAGTCTGCCAGCCAGAGAATCCACCCCACAAAGGGCGCACGGAAAAGCTCGCGCTTGGCCACCCATTTAAAACGAACGGGAAGGGTGAGGAGGACGGTGATATCAAATAGGCTCTGGTGGTTGGCCACCATGACGCACGGGGTTTTCGGCAGGTTGGAAAGCCCATCAACCCGGAGCTTCCAATACGGATTGAGCGCTATGTAAAGGCGACACCACCCCCTGAGGTAGAGATGCATCACACGTCGCTGCCTATCAAATGCCGCGGTAAGAAGCCACAGCATCCCCATAACGGAGAGCGCCACCGCGAAGAGGGGAATGGTGTATAGGTAGAGGTAAACATTGGCCAAGAGATGGCGCACTCGGTAGCCGATGGTGTCGCTAGGGTCAGGATACATGGGTGAAATGGCTTGTATCTATGGTGGAAAAATGTGGCTGGCTCACTGCGCTCTGCCTACCCGTGGGTTTGTAGTATGAAAAGGGGGGATCTGACAAATTGGCGAGCTTTTCTGTAAAAAAATACCCGCAGGGGCCGCTGTATTCGGCCACTACGGGTGGGCAGAATCAAATAGGCGGTACCGCAAGCCAATGGGGCTGGGTACGCAGTGCTGGTGCTACAACGCTTGGTAGGCTCTGGCGATCTTGGTTGCCAGCTCCTTGAACTCCTGGTCAGTGAGCTTGGCTCTAGGATTGGTGAAGTTCAGGTCGCCCTCCTGCGATATTGGCACGAGGTGGAGGTGCGCATGCGGCACTTCGAGCCCTATCACCGCAAGCCCTATACGCTTACAGGTAACCACTAGCTCTATGGCCCTAGCCACCCGCTGGGCAAAGGGGAGCATGCCTTGCAGGTACTCTGGCGGGAGGTTGAATATGTAGTCTTGCTCTACCTTGGGCACCACTAGGGTATGGCCAGCACGCAGGGGGTTGATGTCGAGAAAGGCGAGGAAAAGGTCAGACTCTGCGACACGATGGCAGGGGATCTCGCCCTGGATGATACGAGTGAATAGGGTTGGCATGGTTTTTGCTACTGATTTTACGCATCGGGGGGGTATGCTGTTAAAAACTAGATCCCGATTTCGAGGATCTTGAAGGTCTGCAGCCCGCTGGGGACCTGAACCTCCACGGTGTCGCCAACCTTATGGCCTAGGAGCGCTTGGGCTATAGGTGTGCCAATGGCTAGCTTGCCCTCGCGGATGTTGGCTTCGCTCTCTGAGACGAGGGTGAAGGTCATCTCTGTCTTGAGCTTGACATTGCGCAGACGAACCTTGCAGTAGAGCTGAACCTTTGAGAGGTCGAGCTTAGAGGGATCGATGATCCTGGCCTTTGCGAGCGTCTGCTCAAGCTTGGCAATCTTGAGCTCGAGCAACCCTTGCGCTTCACGGGCGGCATCATATTCGGCGTTCTCGGAAAGATCGCCCTTGTCACGAGCATCGGCTATGGCCTGTACTACGGCTGGCCGGTCCTCAGACTTAAGGCGCTGAAGCTCGGCCTCAAGCTTTGCGTAGCCTTCGGCCGACATATAGATCTGATCTGCCATGTTGCGAGTTTTCTGGTTTTAGGTTTAGGCAATCTGGTGTGTGTGGTTTGAGATACAAAAAAAATAGAGGACTCGCGCTTGCGTGTCGCCCTACCTGTAAAGAGCCGCGCTATGCCTACACTGCGCGGGCTTTGGGTGGAAGATGGGATTCGAACCCACGGCCTTCGGAACCACAATCCGACGCTCTAACCAGCTGAGCTACATCCACCATCGAATTCCGACCGCAAAGGTAGCTCATAATTCTGATACGGCAAAATCGGAGTGTAGATTTTCCAGTCTAGGATTTTTTATATATTTGATTATGAGATAGTAGTATTTCTTCTAAGCGTATCGAGTCATTCGGCGAGTTCCTGGGCACGGAGGCAGGGATTCACCACCACGCTCTGCCCGGGGAGAATGCCGAGCTTTTCGCCCACGGTAAGGCACTGGCAGGTGAAGAGGATGAAGAGGCGGGGGTCATTGAGATTCGCCAAAGCCTCGAGGTTCGATTGCCCTTTGGCTATTACTACGTCGGCCTCATGGAATGCCTGGTCAAACCGCTTGGAGGCGCTGGAAATTAACGTATTGGGTGCTTGGCAACCATTCTCTAGCACCTTGGCAATCTTACGCATATCCACGTAGTCGGCATCTTGCCCCGAGGCGGCAAGGCCTGCGTATGGGCTGCAGACCCCCACGGTGACATCGACCCCTACGGGCATCTTTCGGATAAAGAGGCGGTCGAACACGATTTCGCCGGCAATGTTGGCAAGGTATAGGACTTTAACGCCTTGGTGGAGGCGGGCTCGCAGCTGCTTTGCGTGGTCTATGGCTAGCTGGGCTCGCAGGGTGCAGTCTACTTTCCGCTCGATGTCGGCCCGGCTGTCTGTGGCGAAATCGATGGCGGTGGCTGCCAATGCCATGCGCAGCGAGGTGTAGAATGGTGTTCCCAGCGACTGGATGCGCACCCGAAGGGCTGCATGGAGCTCTAGCGCCCTGTCGTTCATCTGACGCTTGGACTGCCAGAATGGCGGCTGGCGATCTGGAAACGTCTGGCCCATGAGCTGGTAAAGCTCTCGCATGAATTCTGGCGGACTCACGCGGGTGCCATGATCCTGATAGCGCTCGGTGGTCTCTCGGAAGAAAGCCTCCTTTTGCTCCTCGGTGGCACCGTAGAGATCGAGCAGTGGCTCTACTCGTCGCCACACGCACAGCATGCAGTCGCGGGTGAGCGCAAAGCGCAAGGGAGCGATGGGTATGGATATATTGCAATCAGAAAGCATAGTATGTACCGGTTCGCCTGTAGAACAGCTTAAAGGGGAACTTTGTTCACACACGCGAATGGGGGTTGCCGCACGGAGAAGGAGGATTCTATGCCGACGCAAAGAGCCTGTGGAGACTGGAGTAAATGGGCAGCCCGCCCCGAGATGTAACTAATGAAAAGCCCCAATGCGCATGTTTTCTGAGGCGGTAGGACTTTCTGGTGAAATACTGTTAAAGCCTGCCTCTTAATGGTTAATGTAGCGATGCGGCCCATTGTACTGTTTTTTTCAGCCTTAACCCACGCAGTAGACAGGTTTCTGGGGAATTTTACCCTGCCAGGATTGCCGCGTATGGCATTATTCAACAATGTTGCTTACCTTTGCAGGATTGCAATACGCCACGATGTACCACTCTAATCGGCTAATATAGATGGAGAAAACGCCTAAACGATACCTAATAACCACGGCTTTACCCTACGCAAACGGGCCTCTGCATATAGGGCATCTGGCGGGTGTGTACGTGCCTGCCGACATCTACGTCCGCTACCTGCGTGGAAAGGGGCGCGAGGTGCTGCTAATAGGGGGATCTGATGAACACGGTGTACCTATTGCCATACGTGCCCGTGAGGAGGGTGTGTCGCCCAAGGAGATTATCGATAGGTACCACGAGCTGATTAAGCACTCGTTCAAGGATTTCGGCATTTCATTCGACATCTACTCTAGGACGTCGAATCCCACCCACTACGCGCTCTCGCAAGAGTTCTTCACCACGCTCTACCGCAAGGGGGTGTTTGTGGAGCAAGAGAGCGAACAGTACTATGACCCAGAGGCTAAGCAGTTCCTAGCCGACCGCTACATAGTGGGTACCTGCCCCCACTGCGGCAACGAGAAGGCCTACGGCGACCAGTGCGAAAAGTGCGGCACAAGCCTGAATGCCACCGACCTAATCAACCCTAAGTCGCGGCTAAGCGGTGCTGCCCCCCAGCTACGGGCCACAAAGCATTGGTTTCTGCCGCTAGAGCAATACCAAGCTTGGCTGGAGCAATGGATTCTGAAGGACCACCAGGAGTGGAAGCCCAATGTGTACGGGCAATGCAAAAGCTGGCTCGACCTAGGGCTTCACCCAAGGGCGGTAACCCGCGACCTCGACTGGGGCGTGCCTGTGCCGCTACCGAATGCCGAGGGAAAGGTCCTCTACGTGTGGTTCGATGCCCCTATCGGCTACATATCGGCCACCAAGGAGCTTACGCCAGACTGGGAGAAATTCTGGAAGGATGAGGATACCAAACTGGTGCATTTCATAGGGAAGGATAACATCGTGTTCCACTGCATAGTGTTCCCCACGATGCTGAAGGCGCACGGCGACTACATACTGCCCGATAATGTGCCAGCCAACGAGTTCATGAACCTGGAAGGCGACAAGATCTCGACCTCGGGCAATTGGGCGGTTTGGCTGCATGAATACCTAGAAGAATTCCCAGGGCAGCAGGATGTGCTCCGCTACATGCTCACGGCCAATATGCCTGAAACGAAGGACAACGACTTCACCTGGCGAGAATTCCAGAGCCGAAACAATAGCGAGCTGGTGGCTGTACTCGGGAATTTCGTGAACCGTGCCCTGGTACTCTGCCATAAGTACTTCGAGGGGAAAGTTCCATCGCCCGAGGCGCTGCTAGAGGAGGACAGGGCTGTGCTGGAGATGGTGCATGCGCAACGCAAGCTGATAGAGGAGGCTATAGAGAGCTACCACTTCCGCGATGCGCTACGCGAGTACATGCAGGTGGCGCGCGTGGGCAATAAGTACCTGGCCGACATGGAACCGTGGAAGCTCTGGGGGGCAAACCCCGCAAGGGTGGCAAGCATCATCTACGTAAGCCTACAGGTAACCGCTGCGCTATGCGTGCTAGGACGGCCATTCCTCCCCTTCAGCACAGATCGGCTGGAGGCAATGGCTCGCCTCCCAAAGGCTCTCTGGGATGACGACCTAACGGGCATCCTGAAACCGGGGCATGAACTCGGCCAGGCAGAACTGCTGTTCGCCCGGATAGAGGATGCGACCATAGAAAGGCAAATAGCCAAGCTGCAGGCTGCCAAGCAGGCCAACGAAGCCAAGGGGAACAAGCCCGATTTCCCGCCGCAAAAGGATCTGATAGATTTCGAGACCTTTGAGGCACTCGACCTCCGGGTGGGTCGTATCCTAACGGCAGAGCGTGTGCCAAAGGCAAATAAGCTGCTGAAGTTCACGGTGGACACCGGCATAGACAGACGCACCATTGTCTCTGGGGTTGCGGAACATTTCGCGCCAGAGGAGCTTGTGGGTAAGCAGGTGAGCGTGGTGATGAACCTCAAGCCTAAGGTGATCCGCGGCGTAGAGTCGCAAGGGATGCTGATATTCGCTCAAGATGCCGATGGGAAACTGGTGGTAGTGGCTCCCAACCGTGAGGTTGCCGACGGCGCAGGGATAGGGTAAAGCGGAAAGATCGGCCTTGTGCTAGAGGAGGCTCTACGTGGTGGGCTAATGGCCATTCTATATCTGGCACTGCCTTTACGATAGAGAGCAATAACACTGATTTTATTGGAGCGTAACCTCTATGATACCCAGGTTCACAGGCAGTCACTATCCGCCTCTTTTAAGGTCACTGACGCATAAATTCGAGAATCAAGCGCTATGACCTCCATATCCATCAAGCGGGTAGGGCCAATAGAAGAGGTAATGGCGTAACCTATGTTGATGAACAGCACATAAAAGCTGATTTGGTTAACTTTTAGTATGGACAGTGGCATAAATGGCCAGATAAGATGGGCAAGATTGCCTGGTACGGAATAATCATTACCTTTGCGACATCAAGGCACGAATCCAGTACAACATAGCATGAATAAGAGTCGGGTTCTCATTCCATTCATCATAATGGCCTTGCTAGCAGGGCTTGCACGTCTGGCGGCTGCACAGGAAGTGGCACTGCACATATTCGGAGGGCGAGACCACACCCACTATCTGGGTTGCCTGAACTGCGATAGCAACGATGAGCTTTCAATTTGGAATAAGCAGGGACGTTACGGCGACAATTTCTTCGGTGACAACAGCTGTATTTGGTACGCATTCAATCCTTACGCACAAGATCGAAACGGGGTGTCGTTTCGCGATCCAAATACCTTTAGCCCCGACGTGCCGATAATTGTGGATGACTACGGCCATTTTTACGGCTATTTCACTGCCAACAAGCGTCGGCCAGATCGCTGTAGAATGCGACTGCTGGATGTGATCATTACTTTCTACGATGCGATTAGACGGGACACTCGCCCAATGTACGACCTCTGGTATGGAGACGAGATACGCGTGCGGCGTGGCGGACGAATCTACCGTATGGACAGGGAGGATGAGTATGGATCGCCCAGGGTAGTCCCAACGCCTCCAACACAGGATGATAGGTGGGTAGAACCGAGGATAGAGATACCTGTACCCGACATATGGTTTCCGCAGATACGCTCTCAGCACAACGCAATGCCAGCTAGCGGCACTCCAGCCAGTGGCGACGGACAAACAAGGCAGGATTCCATTCACTGGGGTGTACGCCCAGGACTCGAGACAAGGCACTAGAAAGGCGCACTCAGGCTTCGGAGTGGCATATCATCCCTTATAGCACATGAGGTATAAACCCAATCTAGAGCCTGAAACACTGCAATGGGTGGCGACAATGATAGTAGACGCAAAAAGCACGCCATCCTTCGATGGATGCCCATAGGGTGGAATCGCTCAAACCTACACTGACGCAAATGGGGTATTGTGGATTGGAGGCAGCTGAAAGCCGATGCGGAATCGTGACGCGCTCTACCGGGAGCTGGTACGATGTACTCTCAGACGGTATCCACTTTAGCTGTCGTGCTCGGGGTAGAATCCGTCTGAAAGAGGTTCGCAGCACGAATCCTATAGCGGTGGGCGATGCCGTACTTTTTGTTCCAGAAGGGCCTGACATTGGCGTAATAACAGCAATAGAGCCTCGCCGCAACTACATGATCCGCCGGGCTACGAACCTCTCGCGCGAGAGCCACATCATTGCTGCCAATCTAGACCTGGCGGCCGTGGTGGTAACCCTAGCAGCCCCCCCTACCCCATTGGAGTTCGTAGATCGCTACTTGGCCACTGCGCAAGCCTACGGCATCCCCCAGCTGGTGATACTCAACAAGCAGGATTGTCCCGAAGAGCAGGATGAAGCTGTTTACCTCGGAATACGCGCTATCTACGAGAATGCTGGGGCAACGGTAGTGGAACTATCTGCAAGCACAGGGTTAGGACTAGAACGCTTATGCGCATTGCTAGAGGGTAAAACCACATTGCTCGCAGGGCACTCCGGAACGGGAAAATCCTCCATTCTCAATGCCCTAGAACCGACGCTGGCACTTCGCACAGCCCCGTTATCCGAGTCGCATGGGCTGGGGCAACATACTACGACCTTCGCTGAGATGTATCCTCTCTCCATTGCCCCAAACACCTATGTGATAGACACCCCGGGCATAAAGGGCTTTGGGGTTATCGATTTCGATAGGCACGAGGTATCACACTTCTTCCCCGAGATATTCACTACTAGCAAACAGTGCAAATACCCTGATTGCCTGCACAATACAGAGCCTGGATGTGCGGTAGTAGCTGCTGTAGAATGCGGCAACATACCCTACAGTCGCTACCAAAGCTACCTGAGCATCCTGTGCGATGAGGGTGGAAAGTATCGGTAAGCTACTGAGAACTACTTAGCATCGCTACTCGGAACGCCTTGCTGCCTGCTGAACAGAGAAAGACTAATCATATCCCCCAGAGGTTGCTGAAATAATATGGAGGTAACCTCATACCTCTAGCTCTGCAGATTACACTATGGCACAGCAAAGATTTTCAACGTTCTCCTAGCATTCTCTGCGCCCTACTGGATAAAGCAACGGCGGGTGGCTTTAGGCCACCCACCGTTGTCTTTTTGATCGAGATATGCCACTACCTCCGTTTCACCTTGATCTCTACACCATCTTTCGCCTTGTTGCCAAACTCCCACCTGAGTTTCAGGAGGATATGCCCTGGGAGTGTGCCATAGGTATACTCTGTTCGGTAAAGATCAGACACTGAAACTTTAGACCATTGGCGAGAATTGAGATTGAGAAGGTTACGACCAATAAGCACCAGCGAAAGGCTATTCCAGAACTCATAGCTAATCTCGGTTTCCAAGAGTACGTTGCGAATCCCGCGGCCACGTAGAGCGCTTTGGGAATATCCGCCCTCCAGAGTGGCTTTCACAGGACCCTTGCTGAAAATCACCCCTCCCTTGGCCATGCCGTAGGTATAGCGTGAAATACCGCTATTCAAGACATAGCGGTCATGATAGCCACCCGCAGAGGCGGTAAGATTGAATGGGGTTTTATATGATGTGGTTACACCGAATTCAACAGATCCCTCATAGGACTGGCGTGGCTGGACAAGGCCATTCACTCTGGACTCCGCCCATTCTAGCGAATGGCTCGTATAGAGTGAGATTTCCCAGAATGCCGCAAAGGTCTTGCTTAGAAACAAATAGGCGGAAAGCTCTTGGTTATCGGGAGCTCTATAGGGTTCGCTAATACTAGAGATTCCGTGTACTGTGGTGCTAGTGGCGTACTCTCGCTTACGGGAGTAGCTAGCTTTGGCGTTAATGCTCACAGAACGGTCGGCATTGTAAAGGAAATAGCGGAGATCTACCCGTTGCTTGAGGTATACCCAATCTCTACGCCCACGACCTCCCCACCAGAAAGAACGGTAACTCTGGGCTGTATAACCGCTAGTAAGAGGACGAATCCCCGCATTCTCCAGATCCAAAGAGTAATCAACACTTAGACGATGGAGATTAGAGAAACGATACGCCAAGTTCACCGTGGGACTCACGAATAGTGAGTACCCCTTAGGGTTATCGCTCGCATCAGCTGGAATAGCATGTGAATCCTGTAGGTTATGGTGGAGCATGAGTCCTTTAGCGCCAATAGTTGCCCGGAAAGCACCTTCGGTCTTGCGCCAAAAGATGCCAGCATGGGAGTAATGGAGGTAGAGGCGCGCATCGTTGTCAAGCGGAATCTGGTCTGTAGGATGGGGCTGAGGGTTGCTCGCTCCTGTAAGGGCGCTTATGTAACGATGGTACTGGTATTTATCGCCCACACGAACCTCTAATAGCTGTTCCTCGGCAATACGAAATTTTCCCACCAGTTCACCCTGTAGGTCTTGGGTACGCTTGTAGAGATCTTGACGGAGATCGAATCTCCCGTTAGGAAGCCTTGTGGCGGAAAAAGGAAGATTGAGATCATCGCTCTCGATTTCTATATTTGGCCTGCTCTCAGAGAATTGATACGAACCATGCGCCTGAAGAAGGTGATCGCCTAGCCGATAGGTAATGCTGGCACGGTGGAGCATTGAGACTGGCCGGTCTGGGAATCGCTGGAGAGTTGTGACTGTAGCCCCTCCCACCTCATCGTCAATGCGCTCGTGCTTGTAGGTGCGTGAGAGATCGCCCGAACCGCTATAGGAGATAAGCCACTCGTCGGTAGGATTGAGCGTTAGGCCGAACAAAGCCACCCCGCCGATATTGCGCGATTCACTACTTTTACGGCTGAAGTAGGGCGATGCTCCCCCTTGGGCGGATATAAGCTGCCGTAGCATGCTGCTCTCGGAGGCATTGTCACCCTGCGAGAACAGGCCGCCCACGTTGATTTTCACCCGTTTCTCCTGGTTGTAGGTCAGATTGAGCGACCCCATATGATTCCGAAGGCGGTAGGTATCATTGGGTGGGAATAGAAGGTTACCCATGAATCCCAAGTTGCTAAGTTTTATGGTATAGACACCATCATCTCCTGCAATGCCGCCCTGCAGCGCGATGTAATCGGCAACGGTAAAGGTCGACTCGCCCGTGTTGTTGCCTGCAGCTATTGCACTCACCATGAGCGTTTTTCCTAGGAACATTGCATTCCCACGGCCTTCGTAAAAGCTCTTGTAGCCACCCCCGGCCTCTACCGTACCGCTCACCCGATTCCACATTCCCTCCTTCACCCCCACATCAATCACGGTTTTATCGCGATTCTGAAACCCGTCGAGCAGGTTATACTCGCTGTATCCATGCACCACCCGAACCGTATCGGCCACCTCAGAGGAGATATTTTGGGTAGCCAGCCCCACATTTTTCCCGAAGAGGTCGCGCCCGTTGAAAAGGATTTTCTCCACCTGTTGCCCTTGGGCAGTCACACGGCCATCCTGGCTAACCTTTAATCCCGGCAGGCGCGCCAGCAGGTCGCCCAGCGTCTTCTCTGCGCCCGTGGTGTAGGCTTTCACGCTATAGCCTATAGTATCTCCGCTCACCTTCACCCCAGTGCGCCTGGCACCTATACGCACCTGCTCAATCTCCTTAGGGTCGTCAGGCAGTTTGAATATCACCATCTGCTCAGTGGGCACTACTACGGTTTGCCCTTGGGTGAGGTAGCCCAAAAGGTGCGCCTGTAGCCAATACTCGCCGGCCGCCTTGCAGCGGAAGGCAAAATGCCCGCTGTAGTCACTTACAGTATGGCAGGCTATGGTAGAGTCCTTGGGATTCACCAGCAGCACCGCCGCACCAATTAACCCCTCGCCATTGGTATCAAGCACTTCACCCTGCACCACTGGAGCTGCCTCCTGCGCGCGCACCGTGCCAGATGCACACGCAGTAGCCAGAATGCTTAATGCCCCCAGCAGGGTACAGCAATAACGAGTAACGCACAGCAGATTTCTCTTCATCTTACCTTGGTTTATGGGTATTCAGAACCGTTTGTATGACGTATTGCACCACGAAAAGTTACAGGCGTAAGTGATTTTTTATAATTTTTCCAACACCATCTCGCATTTCTCGCAGTCAAACAGGAGCTTAAGTTTCTTTCCCCCGCTTTCAAGTATTAGCGGCGACGCCTGCCTGCAATCCCCTTGCCGCGGGCAGAGATGCAGCTCATACCGTAGGCAGTACTTAGTGCGCATCAGCTCATCGCCCCGAGAATGAACGCGGGCAACAGGCGAAATGCTCGCCTCGCGCACACCGTGCAGTCTGTAGAAATCCAATGCCAAGTGGTTAGCAATATTGAGACGAAAGTCGCGCGGCGAGTCTGTAGGATACAGAATCCTAGGAATGCTACAGCTGCCCATGCGAAGCGGAGGGATGGCCTCCGATACCCTCCACACGCTAGACACGAGAAGCTCCATAGCCCTGCGCCTAAGCGCATTGATGCCCGCGATGGGCAGGAAGGGTACAGCGCCGCCAAGAACCGCAGCACGAGTAACTTTGAACTGCTGAAATCCGCTGATACCAAGCTGCTTAATCCAAACCGCACGTTGCCCCTCAGCATTCTTTGCCAGCTCGGTAGTCTCTGGAATCGGTATCACAATGCTAATGGTTCTACCCCCCCAAAGGACACTCAGCGTAAGGCTAGCACTGCGCCTACTACTGCCAGAAGTAGCTGTAGCAGAAGTGGAATGCTGCACTGCTTGGCTGTTCTCTTCACCATCGCAAGCAAGATCGCCACTCGTACCCTGACAATCTGAAATGTTGCGTAATTCGCAATAGTCGCCACACTCCAGCACCGCCTCCACCTCTAGATATCGTACAGCAGCCCCCTCGCCTAATTGATCTGTATGCGTCTTGGCAAAATTCCGCCAGACTGGTTGACCAACCTCAATGGACGGAAGCGTTTGATGGCTTGTAACCACGCCGTTTTCTACTACATCAGCCCTCAGCCCCACAGCACCCGCGGGGGTAATAACCACCAAACCGTCACCATTTGCAAGCTGGGTATTGGTACGTATTCCCAAGCGCCTGCCTCGCACCCAAGCCACAGGGCCGATGTATTCACCCAGGGCCTTCGGGGTGTCTGCGCAGACCAGATTCGCTGGCCGTCCCTTGAGGAAATACTCGGTGAAAGGCCGGGCAAAGGTTCGGCTCGGGTTGGGGGTAAATCTGCACTCTACGCTACCCCAGGAGGATCTGCTCAACCCTGGAATTTTGGGTACCAGACCGTTGAGATGCTGACTATAGTGCGCGGTAACATTCTGGATGTAAGCCGCATCCTTCATACGACCCTCTATTTTGAAAGAGGTTACGCCTGCCTGCAAGAGCTGCCGAAGGTTTTGTGTGTGGTTGAGATCGCGCAATGAGAGAAGATGGCGATCTTGCGATAGCACCTGCCCACTAGGCGTTCTAAGCGTATAGCTATACCGGCAGGGTTGTGCGCATTCTCCCCTATTGGCGCTGCGCCCTGCGAGGTACTCGCTCAGGTAGCACTGCCCGCTGTAGCATACGCATAGCGCCCCGTGCACAAAAACCTCTAGCTCTACCGAGCATCCCCGGCCGATCTCCCCTATCTGCTCCAGACTAAGCTCGCGCGCCAGCACCACACGGGAGAACCCCACCCCTTCGAGGAACTGAACCTTGGCGAGCGTGCGGTTATCCGCTTGGGTACTCGCATGCAGTGGTAACGGGGGTAAATCCATCTGCAGCAGAGCCATATCCTGCACTATCAGCGCATCTACCCCAGCACCGTAGAGTTGCCATGCCAAACGTTGCGCCTCTAGGAGCTCCTCATCCTTCAGCAGCGTGTTGAGCGTTGCGTACACCCTAGCTCCGAAAAAGTGCGCGTGCTGTGCCAAAGCCTCTATATCGCGTATCGAATTGGCGGCTTTTGCCCTTGCCCCAAAGCGCGGTGGCCCTATGTACACAGCATCAGCCCCCGCTTCAATTGCGAGGATTCCTGTGCGTAAATCTGCTGCAGGCGAGAGGAGCTCTACCCTACGCATGCCAGCTGTGGATGCCGAAGAATCATTACACGAGGAAGCGGAATCTGCATCGCTCCCCCAGATACCTTCCCGTGCAGTAGCTGGTCGTAGCATGAGTTCTCCAGGACTAGTGACTTTTCAGAAACCGCAGAAAAAGCTCCATAGCGTATTCCTTTTCTGTACGGTAGTTTTTTTTTCGAATGGATAGCGTACAATTACCGTAGCACGGAGCTATGCAGCATCGACGCATATATGTTTTCCCGCGCTCCCGTATAGGAACAAAAAGGACAGCAATCCTTGGCAGAATTGCTGTCCTTGTGGGTTAATACCCTGTTTACTTGCACTTAAGCTCCTTCATCTGGTGCGTGGCTGCATCCTTGAACTCTCCGAACGCCGCCTCTTTGTACGATTCGCAAGCACCAGGCACATCCCCCTTGGCGGCCAAAGCCTGCGCCTTCAGGAAGAATATCTGGTTTTTATTCATCGTTCCAGGAGCATTGGCCAGCGCCTTGTCTGAGTACTCTACCGTGAGGTCGTACTCACGCTTCTTGCTGTAGATGTTGGCCATGGCAAAGTAGATCTCTGCATCGCGCTCATCTATCGCGATAGCCTTGCCGAATGTGGCGAGCGCGCTATCCGCCTGCTTAGCGTCGAGTTCCTGCTGCCCTTTACGCTTGAGGTAATTGAGCCCCATGTACCTGAGATCGGTCTCTACCTTGAGATTATTGGCCATACGGGCAGCCTTAACCCCCTCTGTAATGGTCTCTAGCATAGCATCTTGCTGACGGAGCGAATCTTGGCAAATAGCCATAGCCACGTAGGCAAGCACGTAGTTCTTATTGACATTGAGCACCTGCTGGTAGAGCGACACCGCCTTCTCGTAGTTAGCGTTGCCCTGTTCCTGTAGCCCTACGTTGTAGTAGATACCCGGCAGCACCTTATCTACGTTCTTTATAGTAGTCCTGTCATCTACCGCCTCGGCTGTACGCTTGGCATCCTCCATGGCAGCCACGGCCTCGGCATAGTGCTTTCCCCGGTACTCCACCTTTGCCACCTCAAAGTAGATCATGGGGTAGAGCTTTTGAACCTTTGATTTCAAATCGCCAACCTCTTCCCCCTCGATCTTCTCGCACAGAGCCTCGCATTGCTTGAGCTGATCTAACGCCTTGGCCGACTCGGTCTTAAAATTCTGCGCGGCAAAGTTGTAGAGATCCACAGCCTCCTTCATCTCCTGCGCCGTGGTGGTGATGGTGGCTGCAAACAGCAGGGAAAACACAAGTATGAACCCAGGTATCGCTCCGTTTTTAAGTCGCATAATGGTTATGTTTAGGTTACCTCTCTTTACGCACTTTCAGCCCGCTAAGGTAAGCATAAAAATGCAAACCAACATCACGGGGATTTGAAATTTGTCGTCCCTCTACCTCCTCGCCTGGAAAAAATGCTGCATTAGAGCCTGGCACTCTTGCCCCAGCACACCGCTCACCACTTCGGTTCTTGGATGCAGTATCTGCGGCGCATAGCGTGTGTACCCTTTCTTAGCATCGCTAGCCCCGAAAACCAAGCACCCCACCCTTCCCCACAGCATAGCCCCAGCGCACATAGGACACGGCTCCACCGTAACGTAGAGCGCGCATTGTTCCAGATATTTCCCACCCATTCGCTGCGTGGCCGCTGTAATGGCCAGCATCTCCGCATGCGCAGTGGGATCATGCAGCACCTCGGTCTGGTTAAAAGCCCTTGCCAATACACGCCCCGAGCCGATATGCACCACCACAGCCCCTATGGGAACCTCGCCCGCATGGTAGGCAAGCTCGGCCTGCTGGAGGGCTAGCCGCATGTACCACTCATGGGAGGCGTGCACGAACTAAAGCCTTAAGAGCCCGTTGCGCGGAAACTATCCCGTATGGGTTCTACCACCGGAGCCACCGCCACCACCGGCACTGGCGACTGGCTTATGAGCCGCTGGGGCTTATTGCCCACAAGGAAAATGCGGGGGGCCTCCTTATCACGAGTGGTTATGGCTATGAGCGAATTGGGCGTGCTGGCCGCCTGCTCCAGGGTCAGATCCACCAGGTCAGCATCCTGCACTGTTTGCGCAGCATGGCGAACTTTACGGTCGTCCAGATAGCTTTCCACCTGGGCTAGGTAGGACTGCAGCTTGGCGCGCACAGCCTTGTTGGCCGATTCCATCACAGCCAGGATTTTGACATCGGCATTCCAATCCTTCGCGAGGCGCGCAACATACGGCGTCTTCTGGCGGCTCTCAAAGGTGGTATCGAGCGGGAAGAGTATCGTGCGAATGTCACCTGGCATCACCCCGTGCTTTATGGTAAACACCGGCCTTGTGGTGGAGGCCAACATCCGGAGGGTGTTGCTCCCGAGAAAGATCTCCTCAAAGCCCGATGCGCCGTGCGTAGAGGTCACTATCATAGAATCCTCATGCATCTCGGCCTGATCCACAATCTCGCGGTAGACCTTGCCCTGCCGTATCACCCGCTCGGCCCGTACACGGGGTGAGAGCCTTGGCTGAATGCGTTCCAGTATAGCATCGAGCTCTCGCTCGGCTATTCGCCGTTCGTCCAGCAGGCCTAGGTGCCCAAAATCAGGCTGCTTATGCTGCACGTACACTAGCTGAAGGACACAATCGCCCACCTTAGAGAGCTGGAGTGCCAGCTCTATTCCTATCTCCGCCTCGTTTGAGAAGTCGAAAGGGACTACTATATATGTCATGTATTCTGGCTATTTTCCTAGATTTCTTCTCGGCAAAGGTAGCAATTTTTATACAATTCTCCAAAGGGGATCGCAATTCGGGATTCGCCGTGTTGTCCCTACCGCATTCAATCTTCCTGCCGGTCGGGAAATCGCCTTGGCAACCATTCTACCCCTACCACTCGCCTGGTGGCTTCCTGTACCCGGCAGGGGTGCGCTACGCAATGGCCTAGCACCCACAGGATACGCCGCCTATCGGCCAGCACAAGAGCCGAATGGCGCAGGCTGGTGGGGGTCTTCTGGTCGGTCAGCACATCGCTCACCAGTTTTTCACCATCCATTCCCAAGGGCTGTACCCTATCACCCGCCTGCCAACGGCGCAGCACCAGGGGAAGGGAGAGCGTATCGGCATCCAGGAAGACCCGATGCGAATTCCTCGAAACCCGTACTTCTGGCCTGCCTGCATCCCGATCTAGTTCGCAGACCCTAAAATCGATCCACTCATTCCCCTCGAGCGCCTGGTACTCCACCATATCGGGAATTGCAGCATTGCCAGAGGCCATCTTGGGCAGAAAGCGTAGCGCTCCACGCTCCACATAGGCGCGGCACTGCTGGCTCTCCACGCTCTGCCCCACCCCGCCCCGCATGGCTGCAGAGAGCACCCCTTCCTGCTGCTCCCGCGAGAATCCCAACGAGCCCATCCGTTCATCCAGCCAAAAGCGGGCGAGAGCACCGTATAGGCCATCGCGCAAAATGGATGTAGGGAATGTAAATGCAGCCTGTAGCGGCGCATGCGGATCGCCCCACCTATCCCCCGCGAGCGCATGGAGCGCCTGGTAGGCGATGGCGACCCTTTCCGTAGCTCGGGATATATTCTCGCAGGCAGCAGGGTTTACCCCCTCAAGCGTGGGGAGGGCGTGGTGGCGTACCGCATTCCTACTGTAGTGGTCAGTGGCATTGCTCGAATCGTTTCGGTAGCGTAGACCGAGCTCCTCTGCCCACAGGAGAATATCGGCATGCGGCGTAGAGAGCAGTGGGCGGATAACATTCCCCTTCTGCGCTGGGATGCCGCATAGCCCCTTGAGGCCAGCCCCTCGTACCAAATTCAAAAGCACAGTCTCTGCCTGGTCCTGAGCGTGATGCGCTGTAGCAACCTTGGTGTAGCCATACTCCTCGCAGAGTTCGGCAAACCAGGCATACCGAAGCTCGCGTGCCGCCTCTTGAATCGATATTTTCTGGGAAATGGCGTGCGCCCGAGTGTCAAATCGCTGGGTGTGTAGCGTAATCCCGAGCCGTTGGCACTCTTCTACCACAAAATCCTCGTCGCCATCAGACTCGCTCCCCCGAAGCCCGAAATTGCAATGCGCCACAGCTAGCGGCCACTCGCCCAGCCTAAGGAATAGCGAGAGCATTACCATTGAATCCATCCCGCCGCTCACGGCTAGCAGGAGCCTGTCGCCCGCCTCCAGCATCCCCCGCTTAGCCATGTAGGCCAGCACCCTATTTCGTATCGGGAGGGTGGTGCTGGGATTCAGCCGATGATGCGCGATTGCCATAGGTAAAATTATCCTGCACCGTGCGCCGCTAGCGATCCTCCTACTTCATGCCCCGCTGCTTGCGGATCTTCTCGTAGGCCTCATTGATCTTCTGGAAACGCTGCGTTGCCTCACGGCGCGCCTTGGCATCAGACTGGTCCACACGGTCTGGATGCCAGCGTAGCGCGAGCTTTTTATACGCCTGCCGGATCTCTTCGTTTGTGGCCTTCGATGTCAGCCCCAGCACACCGTAGTAGTCCACCTGCTGCGACTCGTAATCGGTGTGCATGCGGCTGTACTCCTGCTGCGCCACATTCAGCATTTGCGCTATCTGCGCCAGCAGCTGGAGTTCACTCGGCGCCAGATTCCCATCGGCCTGGGCCAGCTCAAAGAGCACCCGCATTATACGCTGCCTATCGGCATAGCTGTACTGCAGGGCTATCATAGCGCAAGCCTGCCGGAGGGGAAGCGCGGTTTTCAGCAAATCGCGCAGCTCTATCATCGCCTGCTGGGTACGCGCAGAACCGTAGAGCTGGGTGAGCAGGCTGCGCGTGTACTCCACCTCGGAGCGCATCACCCGCCCATCGGCCCGCATCACAGCCGCCAGGAGTACCAGAATCGGGTTGCTCGCCACCGCACCATACCCTGTGGTGTAGCCCTCATACCCGCTAGCATGTCCGAAGGCCTGCCTTGCAGACGCTCGCCCGCCTACCCCATCGGCTAAGAAGAGAACCGCAAGCCCCACTATTATCCCGAATGGTCCCAGGAGGTACGAAGCCAGCAGGGTTACCAGCACCGAAGACACGCAGCCTATACCGCTATACTTGCTCGCCAAGGCTCTGGAGAATTAGCTGGAGCTGCGCATCCACCTCGCGCTGCCCATCATTTACTATCGTATAGGTGGCAATACGGGCAAACTCCTCGTCGCTAGCCTGGCGAGCCGCACGGGCCAACACCTGCGAAGCCTCCACCCCATCGCGCCGCTCCACCCGCGCCAGGCGCACATCCAGCGGTGCTGTCACCAGTACCACCGCATCCAAAGGCGGGAACGGACTGAGCCTGGGCAACAGCGCCGACTCCATAAACACCGCCCTCTCCCCGTGCCCGAAGGCGTGCGCCCACTCTAAAAAATGCCTTACCACCACAGGATGCACCAGGGCGTTGAGCTTCACCAGCAGGCCCGGGTCTCTGAATACCTGCTCGGCCACCCAAGCCGTATTGTACCGTCCCGCAGCATCATAGGCCTGCCTTCCAAGTAGATCCTCCACCTCTTGGCGAAGCTCTGGCTGCATCTCCACAAGGCTCTTAGCCCTCGCATCGGCATTGTACACCCTATAGCCTAGCTGCTCTAGGCGTGCAGACACGAACGACTTTCCTGACCCTATAGGCCCCGTAATGCCCACCAGCATAGCTCTAAGGCCTCCTCTCCACAAAGACCGACACGCTTTTCGGGTCAAAATCCACCTGCTGAACCCAGCTGGGTTGCTGCTGTACCTCCACACGTAGCGGGATGTTCAGCTCTACCGAAGAGTAGCGTACCGAAAGCCGCATGGAACTGGAGGTAAGCGAATCATAGTAGGCTATAGGCACCCTGCAAGTGAGCTTTACCGAGGCTGGCAAGAGGGTGGCCACTAGGCTATCGGGCAATCCTTCGAGTACCACCGGCACCGTTAGCACCTTCTCGGTATACTGAGCCGTGGGTACGGTTACCCGCACCTGTTCTGGCATCACATCCACATCGTTCGGATGCCTGAGCGCCACCACGCCCTCGTAGGTAGAGCGCAGTAGGCCGACGTCCACCTCCTCGGTGGGGAGGCTGCCGATGTTCAGCAGCGTAGCCCTAGGGCCCGATACCGTTACGCTATCGGGGTTTAGCCTTACGGGCCCCGTCTGCATCGACAGCTCGTCTACACTGTAGCGAAGGTGCGATTCCACAGGAACCCGCCTGCTCATCTGCTCGCTAAACTGGAAACGCAGCGAATCGGTAAGCAGCTGGTCGAGCTGGATACCGCTGGGTAGCTGCCGATTGATAAGCGCTGAGAGCTGCTGCCCACGGAAAGTGGCCATACCCCCAGTGTCGTAGGTAAAGTAGGGCCATAGCGAACGGAGATCCAACGAGAGCTCTGTGCGGAAACGCTTCACCTTCAGGAGGGTATACCCATGCCCGCTCACCCGTAGCTGAATCTCCCGATGCCGTTCGCCCACCAGGAGCTTCCCGGGCGGGTTATTCACCAGGCCTATGGGCAGCCACACATCCACAGTGTACTCGTGGTTCAGCTTGCTCAGGTACCACAATCCCCCCGCCACCGCGGTACAGATAAGGAATACACCGATCTTCCCGCTCCGCCTTTGCAGCTGGAAAGCCCCTTTCCATAGGCGTACTGCCCTCTCGCGCAGCCGTCGCATATAGCCAACTACGCTCCCTGTAGACCCTAAATCTGCCTCGCTGCCCACTGCGGTATAAATTGCCTGAATTCCACAGGATTAGATTGTGGAAGAATAGAGCAACGCTCGCGCAAAGGGATTACACCCACTAGAGCCACCCTTACGCACGCATCGCCCCTACCAACACCACAAGATCAAATCCTACCAATTGATGGAATCATCGCCCTGCTAGGCTTTTTAAGCCCTGCCCCGTGAATCAGGGGTTCTACGCAACGATCCATCGATACATCCTCCCAAAACGGCTAGCAGCCCCAGTGCCAAGTGCACGCAGAATGCGGAGCGCAGGTGCTACTTCGCAGCGGTGGGAGGAGTTGCCACATCGCCCGCGTCGCGATACACGCTGTTTTTCAGCACGCGAACCTTAGTATCGTTATCAATCTCCACTATCACGCTATCGTCGCGCACCTCGGCTACCTTACCGAAGATCCCGCCTGCCACCACCACTCTATCGCCCTTGCTCAATCCTTCCTGGAATTTGCGCAGCTCCTTCTGCCGCTTCATCTGCGGACGGAGGAGGAAAAAGTAGAAAATCACGATGATTAGCGCAATCATCGCAAAGGTATACAGCGGATTGCCGCCAGCTTGCAACATGGGTATGAACATTATCGTCGATCTATTTAACTGATTAACACTACCGAATATCAAATGGCGCCTCGCCCTTCACATCTACAAAAAGCAAAATCTCCAGCATACGCCTCTCCCCATTGCCCGCTACCAGGATGCGCTTGACCTCCGGCCCGTAAAACCCCCTCGCGCTAAACGCGATGCGCACCCTTGCGCTATCGCCTGCTGCAATCTCTCCACGCATCGGACGCACCGAGAGGCAATCGCAGTCTGGCCGCTGCACCTCGTACTGCAGGGTGGCAGCCCCCCTATTGCAGAGGTAGACCATCCGCTCCACCGTTTCCTCGCTGCGCACTGCCCCCAGGTTGATAACCGAATCGGCACAGTAGACCTTGGCCAACCCCTCGTCCTGGGAAGCCCCTCCGCCACTACCCGCGCACCCTGCGAGTTGCAGATACACCAGCAACCCCAGCAAAACGATGAGAATACCCTTGCCCTCCATTTATCCACCTGCAGGGAGATCATCCCTTGTAATAAAACCCCAGCGGAGACGAATTATTACATTCTCGCCAATACCACCCCACTTCCGCGCGGGGGTTCTAGCCCGAATTTACTCCACCTTCTGCTTCCCACCGAGCAGGCCACGGCCAGTTTTCACCAGCTTTCCCTCCTCTATCAGCCGCTGCACCATGCCATTCAGCACCCCATTCACAAAGCTCGGACTCTGCGGGGTGCTGAACAGGCGCGCCAGCTCTATGTACTCATTCATGGAAACCCGCCAGGGTATTTCGCTGAAGTTCAACATCTCCGTAAGCCCCATATGCAGTATCAGCATATCCATAGCGGCTATGCGCTCGGTGTCCCAATTATGCAGGAAACCTTGGATGTACACCCCGTGCTCGCTGTGCTGCAGTATGGTGGAGCGCAGTAAGCTACAGGCAAAACCCGAGAATTCCTCCTCCATTCTCGGGGGGAGAATCCTAGGGCTTTGGGCTCTCTCTGGGCTTAGGCGCTCTACAACCTCATAGAGCAGCTCAAGCGCAGTGTCCAGATCGGTAACCCAGTACCCAGACTCCTCGGCAGCCGCCTCATGGAGTTCGTCCTGATCATCGAGCCAATCGTAGAGCTGCGCCACAAAGGCCCTGTCATTCGCCCAATCGCCCGCCGGGGTGCGCATGTACTGCTTGTAGAAATCGGCCCCTCCCAGCAGAGTGAGCAGCGGGGCCAGAAGCTCCTCCCTATTGCACCAATCGTCACTCACCGTGCCATCCTTAGGCTTAAGCGCCGGATTCTCCGCGAGGGCCGCTATGACCTGATTCTCCACAAACCGACGATTCGGATGGAGCTCCTCCTCGGTGGGGCGTATCTTCTGCATGCCGTAGGCTAACCGCCGCTCCATTTCTCGGGTCAGCAGCCATGGGAGGCGAGCCATATCGAACACCAGCCGGTAGTACAGCTCTACAATGCGACTGAGATCGGCCTCTGCCCGCGCCAGGTCGTCTCCATTACCCGAATAGTAACCATAGAGTACCTGTAGCACCTTTATCCGAAGAAGACGACGGTTAAGCATTTCTCTCTCGTCAAATAGCGAATCGTGCCGCGAAGGTAGCAAAAGATTTCTAACCCGCAATCGGCACAAAGTCCCAATGGCGCAAAAATGCCCCAGGAGAGCATAATGGAATCCTGTGAATCCAACGATTACGCCATGGTTCACACGTAGAAACCCCCAGCCAACCGTAACGCCGCGCACAGCATCGCTACAAAGGCGATAAAGAGCCTATCCTGAGGGCGAGATGGTATGCGGTGATGCCTGGACCGGCGGGGGAATCTTCGCGTAGGGAGAATACCCGCTGCGCTCTGCACCGCCCGTGCGTGATGATTGGAGACCCAAGAGGAAGCCTTTACGTACCGCACCGCGTAGGCAAAACATCGCGCCCCACAGCCAAACACCGTGCTATCCATGCCAATTCCCCGCTTTACGCATTACATCTCCTCTGTACCACCTCTATACCTTCGCCGTACCATCGCCGTACCTCCTCTAGTGCATGTTCGGGTTTCGCCTTAAGGCGAAATCCGAAGATGAAGCGGCGCAGGTACGGCGATGGTACGGCGAAGGTGCGACCCAGATACGGCGTTTACTGAACGGTATTGGTGGCTTGTATCGAAACATCTATTCCATATAAATGATTGATTTTCAACGTTGCTACCCCATTATAGAGGGGTTCGTAGGCCTGGCTGGTTTCATTCTGCGTATTGCGGCGCCTTGCGGCAACCGACGATACGCACAGTGAAGATTCGCACCTCAAGTGTGGGATGGCGGAAACTGTTAGCCCGTGCCCTCCCCAAAAAATAAAAAATCCCCGCCCGGCACCAACGCACCGAGCGGGGAATGAGGGGTAGACCCGCAAGATCTACTTGGCGATACGCTCTAGCCAGCGCACCATGCTGAGCATCACAATCATAGATAGCCCGCAAGCGCACACGAACACCAGCCAGGCTGCCCAGAGCGGCACATGCGTGTAGAGGAGGCCGCCCACGAATAGCAACGAATTACCAACAGCGGTGGCAGCTAGCCATGCGCCCTGCATAACGCCCTGTAGATGCGGCGGGGCGACTTTGGATACGAATGCGAGCCCCAGCGGGCTTATAAAGAGCTCAGCCACAGTAAGTATGAAGTAGAGCCCTACCATAACCCACGGGGTGAGGCGGATGGCATCGATCCCCTCCTTCGTCATGGTGGCCAGCGCCTCCTTGCTCGGCAGGGTCCATGAGAGCAGCATGAGGAAAAGGTAGGCGCAAGCTGCAATCCCCATGCCTATGGCGATTTTCATAGGGGTGGATATCGCCTTTTTCTTCTTGGCCAGCATCCCGAAGAACCACATCACAAGGGGGGTGAGGGTTACCACGAAGAATGGATTGACGCTCTGGAAGATTTCTGCCCCCACAATTTTCGTAAAGCCCAAATCGATGGATATGGACGATAGGTTCACATAGTCTCGCGCGAAATAGGTGAGGCTATACCCGTTCTGGTGGAATGAGAGCCAGAAGAATATGACAACGCCAAAGACCGCGAAGAGGGCGAGTATACGCTGGCGGATCTCGTGGGCATCCATCTCAATCTCGGTCCTGCTCGACGTGCTGGTTTTCACGTTCTTGACCGCATTCTTGGCGGCAGGATCGGGCAGCACCCTACGGTTCACCCAGAAGATGATAAGCGAAACGAGCATCATGACAATGGCGGCCATGAATGCGTACTGGAATCCCCGGCTAAAGACGTCGAGGTAGTTGGTGGCAAAACCGCCCAGCTCGCCAGCCGGTGTGCCGCTGATAATGGCTGCATTGGCTGACTCCTGCAGGTTGGCCAGACGCTCTGGCAGCATCCCGGTTCCCTTCTCCAGGTACTCATGGCACAGCTCTGGGAGCGCGGCATTGTAGCTGAACCCATTGTGCTGCAGCCACCAGTTACGCACCCCTACGGCTATGAATGGGGCAAAAAATCCCCCAATATTGATGAACATGTAGAAGATCTGGAATCCAGACTCACGCTTCTCGGCATACTGGTTATTATCGTACATCTGCCCTACAAGTGCCTGCAGATTCCCCTTGAAGAGCCCGTTGCCAAACGCTATCACCAGCAGCCCAAAACAGGTGAGTGCCAGGTAGGTGAACAGGCTCGGCACTGGTGTGGGCGTGGGTATCGCGATGAGGAGGTAGCCAATGGCCATAAGCACCAAGCCCCAGAGGATGGTCTGCTTGTAGCGTTTGGTGCGATCGGCTATGACACCGCCCACCAGCGCCAGCAGGTAGATGGAGGCGTAGAACGCGGAGTAGATGTAACCGGTTTTGGTTTCCGAGAGGCCGAATTTGGCCGAGATGAAGAGGGTGAGGATGGCCATCATAATGTAGAAGCCAAACCGCTCACCCATGTTCGCCAGCGCAGCTGCCAGCAAGCCTTTAGGTTGATTCTTGAACATTGCGTAGGGTTAATTAATTGAATGTCTCTCTGGCGAGCCTTTCCGCCCTTGCGCTGGCTGCCAGCCGATGCAAATTTAGGAAGAATAGCAATACGGGCAAAACGCTATGTGTAAAAAAATATCGGCGGGCTACGCTCTAGCCTGCCGATACTCGGTGAAATCCTAGATGCGCCTACGGCTACACCCTAAACCAGCCAGCATTCTCGCGCAGCGAATCGGCCTGGCTGTTGAGCTCCTCCGCGTTGGCCGCGAGCTCTTCGGCTGCGGCGGCATTCTGCTGCACAACGTTGGAAAGCGACTGGAGCGCCTGGTTGATCTGCGCTATGCCCCCCCGCTGCTCTTGGCTGGCAACGGCTATTTCATGCACTAGCGTCGTGGTCCGCTGCACCTCGGGAAGCACGGCCTCGATATCATGGGCAGTGCGCTCAGAGGCGGCAAGCGAGGTTTTAGAGAGGGCGACAATCTCAGCGGCAGCGGCCTGCGATCCCTCGGCTAGCTTGCGGATCTCGGCTGCCACCACGCTAAAACCCCGCCCATACTCTCCAGCACGGGCAGCCTCCACCGCGGCGTTGAGGGCAAGGATGTTCGTCTGGTTGGCTATGCTGGTCACCACCGCGATCTTCTGCCCTATAGCCTGCACGGCCTGTAGCGATTGCACACCGGCCTCCTGCACCGTCTCCACCATCTGCAAGAGCCTAGTGGCTATCGCGCCGGTCTGCTGGGCGTTATCATTGCTCTGGTCTATGTGGGTTGCTATCTGCTCCATGGTGCTGCTGACCTCCTCCACACCACTGGCCTGCTCGCTATTCCCCTCGCTAAGCTGCTGTGCTATATGGCTAAGCTGCGTGCTGGCATCAGACACTCCCTGCGTGCCAATCACGATATTGTTGATGGAGGCACGCACGGCATCACGCATCGATTGCGTCATCCGTGAGAGGTCGCCAAATTCATCCTTGTACCGCATGTACTTCCGGTCAATCTTCGTCTGAAAATCACCCTGGGATATCGGGCGAATCATGCTAGCCACTGTGATTAGACCCTGCGATATATACTGCGCAAGCGTAATGGCAAAAATAAACGCCAGCACTACAATGAACGATGTAACGAAAAAGAGCAACCGCTTGATGGTAGTTCCCGTACGGGTTCGCATGGCATCGACAAGGCTGAAAAGGGCGCTGGTCTGCGCGGCTATAGAGTTGCCCAACTCCGTTTGCTGCGCATCTATCCCCTGGGCCTGCCGTGCAAAGTGGGTGATAGAATCCAACACCCCCACGGTGCTATGAACCAGCGAGATGAGTGGTAGATTGGAAAGGCTGCTGATCAACTTCTCCGAATCGGCCTCATACCCGTCAAGCAGCCTATCGTCCCGCGTGCCAAGGTATTGCTGCAGGCGGCCCTGGAAGCTAATTGCCCCATCAGTACCTGCTCCTAGATTCTGGGATTGGGCAACTCGTGTGAAATCTAATAGCTGGTACACAAGCTGTTGAGTCCATTTCATCTGGGTTGCATCGGCACGTGTCCGCCTATTCTCGAGGTCTATGTACGAATTGCAATCGCCAGCTATAGCCGTGGCCAGCGATGCCTCATGCGTATACGAGTAATCATGCAAGAGGTCGGTGAGAGCATCCAAATGCTGGGTAGACTGCCGCAGGAGGGTCTCAACGGAAGAAAGCAGCGCGGTATCGTGCGAATAGGTCTGAACCTCTGCCAACCAGCGCGCCCGCAGAAAATCGCCCTCGAAGGTCTGCAGCCTATCGGTAACTTGCGCCACGTACTCGAGGCGAAGGACAAGGATATAGCTCCAAACGCCATACAGCCCAATGAGTACTGCCATTCCGCAGGCACAGCACAGGAGTTTGGTTTTCGTTTTTAGATCCGCAAGCTTCACGTCTATCCAATTTTGTGGCCAGCATTCGGCCATTTACACTGGCATGTTTTAGAATATGCAGCAAATATAGCAGTATTCTGAATACCAAGGGCAACAGAGAATGTGAATGCGCGCATAATGTGGATAATCGGACAGATAATGTAGGTATAAAAGAGTTCAACGGTAGAAAACCCACACAAAAGAACCCAGGGTGCTGTACATCCTAGGCCGTAAATCCACGATTCGTTTAGCCCCCGAAATCCTTCAATATGCCCTCCGAACTCTCTGCGAAAGGCACGCGTACACCCCACTTGTAGAGGTCTTCCCCTCTCTTCATGCGGTTAAAACCTTTTCAATCAATACGTTCACTTATCGAATACCGCAGCAACAAGGCTTCTGGCTACGATGTTCGTTCAAAGGAATCGCCTGATTAAAACCTATTTATCCACAAGCATGAACTTGCCAACCAAGAGCGCGCCGAAGACGCACAAAAAGGGAAAGTATCGCAAGTAAGGAAAAGAACCCTTCTCAAGATTGAACGCACTCGCGAGCCTTTGCAAGGGGCTGAATCCACTTCTAGAATAGCCCTATGCGAGCAACCTCCTTTTCAATTTGCTAGCATAATCGTGTTGTTGAACACGTACACGCAATAAAAAGGCGAGTGGCAACGCAATTAGCTTACGTCATCAGTCGCCTTAACTATTTAATAATGCCAGAATTACACAATCTGCATTACTGGGTAAATCCTTTGGAGAACTCCCAGTTCCAATTGATGGGAGTGGTGCTGCTACTGCCGTTTCACCACGCGCAATGTGGCTTTACGCCCTTGGGCATCCGTCAGCACGAAGAGGTACAACCCGCTCGGGAGCGCTGGGAGTTCCACTCGAATCTGCTCCTGCTCGGTGGCATTCCCTTCCAGTATCTGCTGCCCAAACGTGGTGAGCAGCTGGTAGCGCACCGCAGCACCTGCACCTGTCACCGTGAACCCATCCACCACAGGATTCGGCATGAGTGCCACATTCCCAAAGACATCTTCAACCCTATCAAACCGGGAATCCACTGGTTCAAATGCTACCAATATTCTCACGGTATCCGTCACTCGATGCTTCTCATTTATCTCCCCAATGGACTCGGTGGATTTCACGAGCTCAGCACCATTGATCTTAAAGCTCTGCACTCGGTAACCATTATCTGGAGTAGCTCGAACGAACAGCGTACTCCCCTCTGGTAGACTTTCGCCAGTTGCCAGCACTCTTTGGCCGAACTTTACCTCTAGTCTACCATGCTCGGCATTATCCCAGAGTACAGGCCAACGCTTCCCGCCTGACAGATCGAACTCTGCCCACACGGTAAAATGACTCCCTGGCCCCGGATCGGCTGGCACGATATACTCATCATCATGCAGCTGGTGCACGCCCTCAAAGGCATCTCGCACCTTCACATACCCAGCGGCCGGCGTTATCGAAACGGTGAATTTGCTTCCAGGCGCTGTGGGGTAGTCTTCACCTATACCTAATGTATGAGGGGGCGACGCGGTCACATCCGTCATCTCTATCGTGCCGTGCTCCGTCTTACTGATCCTTATGAAACGATCCCCAGGAATCGATTGCGTCTTCACCACCCACACCGTGATTTTGTACGTGGGAACATCTGGTACTAACAGATCGTAGACATTGGTTGCTCTTCTTAATATCTTGTTTATCTCAGGTTTATCTTTATCAGGGTTATCAGACTTTACCTCCTCTAGCACTTTCCCATCCACCGTAAAACAGGCGAATTTGTAACCTGGTGCAAGACTGGAGAGTTTCACCCTGAGCCATGCTCCTTTATGTATCTTTACCTTTGGGGGTAGTCTTAGTGGCGTTCGCCCTGGCAGCAGCCACTCCACGCTAATGGTTGCATTCCCAGGTTCTTTCACCTCAGATTCAAAATTAACATTTCCAGTCGAAAATGGCTTTGGGGGAATCTCAAGTTCGTGTATATCCTTTATTAGCGTTATGTAGTAATAGTCCATCTCCTCCTTCACATCATCCTCTTTCGACCCATTCACCCGTAGCTCCTTTGGAGCCTCATTTGCCGAGAGATTCTTTCGCCGCACGTAGACATGAGTACCACCCGGATATGTGCCCGTTACATTAGGATTTAATTCCTGAGCCCCCTCTAGATCGCTCCCAATCCGCACCTCAAGATCCGTATTGGTATACCGCACCGTGAAAGTTCTTTCTACATACTCTGCCACAATATCCACTATATCACCATGCGGCACAAAATCATATGGCCCAGAGGGATTAGTTGGATTATAGATATTTTCATCGGGCCCATCCTTCCACTTCACCGTCAATGACTGGAGAATCCGCTTCGTTGCGCCGTGTGGTTGTTTTAGTACAATACGGATAGTCTCGCCACATTTGATACTCCCCCCCGTTGGGACAGTCACCCCATTGTTGCTTGAACCTGTTGGATTGACAAAGACCTCAAGTGAGTACTCGTCTGCTTTCCCAGGATTCCCATTTTGGGTATACTTTATCGTATAGTATACAGACTCTACTTCCACCTCCACCTTGGTGATCTCCTTGGTAACCTGGAAGGGGGCATCGGGATCAACCTCCAGCACATCACCCCCCGTTGTTACCTTCACCTTGCCCTTTATCCTCTTGCACTGCGAAGCTCCATCTAGCTTGACCTTCAGCTTAGATCCTATGCCCACCATTTCGCCAGGCGCCACCTCGGTGTCAACATCTGTAGATTTAAGAGTACCATCGCTCCTATACACTGTCCCCTCATGCAGCACGAGCTTCAGTCCTATCTCTTGGCCCTGCGTGTAGTTCACCGCCAGCTTTATGTCCTCTGTGCTAGTGGTTATTTCCTCCACATTGCCCGTTACCTCGAACTCCACAGGGGCTAGGACAACGGGCTTTGAATTGGAAACACCCGCTATTTTCCACACGAATCTCTTCACCGAAGGATCCGACGTGCTTAGCCTAAGCTTCGTACCAGCAATGACCTTACTCCCATTCTGCACTGGAATAGGCACTGATTCTGAGGCCTCAGCAAAGCTCGAACCGTTCCACACCCGACCACTTACAGCCTTCACGTCCACTCCAGCCGCTATCCCGTTCACCCCGTAGATGGCAGGGGTATACCCCACCGCTATCCCCTTTACTGCCTGGGATATCGTATAGGTAATCGATATAGCCCCACCAGAAAGTGAATATGGGTGAGTCTGGTCATCACCCGTTATAACTGTTATCTTCTGCACCTGCAGTGGCTCTGGCAATGTGGCCTTTATGGTAAGCACCTCACCATCGTAGACCTCGTCGCCCGAGTTAACAGGGCCACTCTCACTCGCAACCACCGAGAGCGTGCCATATGTCAATGGCGAGAACTCTACCTTAAACTTCTGCTTAAGCGTGATGAGAAAATCGTCAATATCATCCTTGGGGTTGATGGTGAAGAATTCCCCCTCCCGCGCCAGCTCCTGCTGCTCTTTTACCTTATACTTCGCCTCTACCTTTTCTGCCTTACCATTTACCTTTAGGTACAGCTTGGCATCGCAACCCACCTGCGCACCGTTCGTCACCAGTGTACCGCTGGACGAGTCGATATGGATTTCCTTGATAAGCGGAGCTGAGGTTGCAGTCCAAGCCACCTTGTACTTCCGCTCGGTCACCACGGGTACAATCTTCGTTATATTAGCAATCACTCCATGTTTCCCATTGCCATCATTATCTAGGGAAACTGGATTATCACCGCCATCGCACTTCACTACCACCCCCGTTACACTGGTGCAGCCGCTGGCGTGCTTCAGCTTCGCGTTGATCTTGATCCCAGTCCCTTCGGGCACGCTGCCGCCTGGGGCGACTCCATGACCTTTGTCGTCGGTAACGGTAATCACAAATTCTCGCCCGCCCTCCGCATAATTGGCATTGTAGTTTACCGTGAAATTCCGCAGGCTCCCTCCAATTTTCCGAATCACAGTATTACTACATATCTCGTCGATCCACCAATTGCCTCTACCTGTTACTATTCCTGATGTTTTCTGTACCCCTTTAACGGTAGGGGAACACGTACTCACGTGTTTAAATTCATAACCTGGCGCATTCGTGTGCTCATAGAGGATATAGGTTCCGCGCCACACTTTAAAGCTCTTACCACCAGCAGTTACATTCCAAGAGTCTGGTGGATTTAATTTTTCATGGTCTGCTTTTCCGCTATACGCATCATTTCTATGCTTATAGGTCGGGTAGAGTGGAAAAACGCTTCCTAGCGGGCAGTCTGTCCCCCGTGTTACAGTGCAGACCTCTCCTGAATGCTGCTGAAGGGTGAACTTTACTACAAGCTCAACGCCTCCTTTACCCTTTAGCTTCTCATTCTCATTAGGATCTTGAAGCTCAGGTATACTCGCCTGATAAAAAATACAAGAATACTTATTTTCGATATTCACTGAATATGAGATAAGCTCATTCGTTGTAGAACCAGCTTTATACACCAACATCTGAACCCCCACCACAAAATAGGGAGGCTCTCCCTCTATGGGAGCGGTATACCAATAGTTTTCAACATTGAACTCAAAATCGTGAATATCGGCGAGAGGAACAGGAGCAGGAGGTAGAGGGGGGCCACCAGAACTTGGATTCGGCCTGGGGCCACCATTAAACACCCCTATTTCTGGAGTATTATCTTTATAGGGATTTCCACTTTCCCCTGACCAATTTCTGGCAAAGCGAAGAAGAAGAATCGGCGAACCCGAGGCCGACGCAGTCTTATATTTAAGCTGGTATAGGAATTTCTCTGGCATCTTCGAGGCGGGTATGGTATTCCCCTCCTCGTCCACCAGCACGACCTTAGCCCCCACGAATTCCGTTGGACTCCCTTGCCCACGGGCTTCCCACGCGCCTAGCAGCAGCGCCATCACCAGCATCAGCAGGATTATCGTAACCCGTTTCATAGCCTTATTCCCTTTCCCTCCAATACACACCCCAAAGATAGGCATTCTTTATGAATATCCAAGGGGTAGCGAGCTGGCATATTGACAAAATACCGATTACAATAGACAAGCAGCGTTTTTACTGCCCTACAGGAAGATAGTTGCATCTGCAGGTCACTCCGCGCTGCCGTGAGATCCCCGCGGAGGCGCAGGCGAAATACTGACAAATTGCACTCCCCAAAAAGCGAACCGCGGCGCTTGTCCAGCCCTCCAGCCCTTTGAACCTCTGGCCCAGACATAAACCCTCCCACCCGCGAGAACGCCCCTGGGGCGCAGCATACACCTTTCATGCCGCGAAGGTAGCCCCAGCTCGAACAACGAAATGGGAATAGCCCCGCGCCCTGTGCCGGCAAGGCGTGCGGGGCGTTTCCTCCCATTACGTCGACTCGGGCAGAAACATCCCCAGCCGTTGGTACACCCCCTCTAGGTCAGCCTGGGTTGTGGCCAGCACCAGGAGCTTATCGTGCGCATGCAGCTCCGTGCTCCCATTGGGCATTACGAACTGGTCGCCCCGGCTTATGAGGATGATGAGTGAATCTGTTGGCAGGTTCAACCCCACCAGCGACTTCCCTATCGCAGGGCTATCCTCCGGGAGCTGGATTTCCTGCAGCAGACTCTGGAAGTTATCGCGCTGCTCCATGGCCAGTGGGTAGAAGGTCTTCTCAGGCATCGGGAGAGCCAGCCCAAGCCACTCGGCCACTCGGGTGAGCAGCGTACCCTGCAGAACCACCGAGAGAATCACCACGAAGTAGACCGCATTCAGCACCGTTTGCCCCACATCGGCACTCACGCCCTGCTCCACAGCCAGCAGAGGGTACAGCGCGAACACCAAGGGGGCTGCCCCCTTGAGCCCAACCCACGAGATGAAAACCTTATCGCGCGCCCCCACCTTGCGGAATGGCAGCAGCGACAGGAAGACCCCCACAGGCCGAGAGACGAAAATAAGCACTAGCGAGATCAGAATCCCAGGGATCACCATATCCCACAGCGCCCGCGGGGAGAGGATAATGCCCAGCGAGACGAAGATCAGGATCTGCATAAGCCAAGCCAGCCCATCGAAGAATTTCAGCGTACTCTGCCGATGCACAAAGGGCTTATTCCCTATCACCACCCCCGCGCAGTACACGGCCAGCAGCCCGTTCGCCTGAATGAGATCGGTGGTGGAGTAGGTGAAGAGCGCGGCCGAGAGGATCAGCACCGAGAACAGCCCCTCGTACTGCAACGAGAGCCTATTGATAAACCACAGGGTTACGTAGCCGACTAGAATTCCCATGGCGGCCCCCACCAGCAGCTGGTACACGAGCTGAAAGCCCATAACCAGCCCCGACTCCCGCTCACCGATTATCCAGGCTATAGCCGCGGTGGTGAGCATAAGCGCCATAGGGTCGTTACTGCTCGACTCCAGCTCCAGCAGTGGGCGCAATTTATGCTTTAGTCCGATGCTCTTAGAGCGCAGCACCGAGAATACCGCCGCCGCATCGGTAGACGATACGATAGCCCCGAAAAGGAACGCCTCGGCTGGGGTGAAGGGGAAGATGAAGTAGGCCGCCACTGCCGTTACCGCCGCCGTTAGCAGCACCCCCAGCGTAGCCAGCGAGACCCCACGCCACATCACAGGCCGCACGCTATCGAACCGCGTGTCGAGCCCGCCAGAGAATAGGATAAGCGACAGCGCCACCACCCCCACGTACCGCAGCCAATCTAGGCTGGGGAGATGGATGAGATTCAGCCCCTCAGGGCCAAAGATCCAACCCAGCGCCATGAAGAGGATGAGTGCCGGCACACCCAGCCTACCGCTCGTCTTGCTGGCTAGAATGGCGAGGAACAGCACCACCGAGAGCACCAGCAACCCGTACAAGGGCTCTACGAACTCCATGCTCGCAAAAATTAATCGTCGTTACAAAAACGGAATTGCGGAATAATTCACGAATTCCCAAACGGAGACCACCGCCAAACCTGCTGTACGATGCCGTGCACCCCGATGGTAAAGCCCCGCAAAAAAACGCCTAGTCGACGCAGCACGCCGCACCGCTACAGGCTTCGATAAAAGTCTGCGCGATTGATGAAAACCGCAAGAAGACGAAAATCAGCCCTCCATCTACTGGCATCGTTGCCTTTGGTCCTCAGCAGGGGCGATTCTAGGCAGCGCGAGTGCACACCTTGCCCACAAATGGCAGCCCTGGCCCTGCACCTATTCTACCGCCCCTCCAGCTTCCCCATGAACCGGGCCGCATCCACCAGGCAGCGCTTATGCTCAGCCCGCCCTATCTCGCCCTTGCTGTCATAGCCCACTATCGAAAAGGTCAAGATCCGCTCCTCCACAGCCGTGAGCTCAGCCACAGCCCGCACGGTATCGCCCACCGGCGTAGCCCGCGTGTGGTCTACCGCTATGCGTATCCCCACCGAGGTTTGCCCCGCAGCCAAGCCATCCTCTAGCAGCCCCACAGCAGCAGCCTCCATGAGCGCCACCAGCCGCGGAGTGGCAAATACCCGCAGACTCCCAGAGCATTGCGCTGCCGCCGTATCGGCCTCGCCCACCACCATGCGGTACTCATGCTGCATACCCACGGCGTACTGTCCATTCTGTGCCATTCTTTAACCTCCTGAATTTTACTGTGAACGCTGAAAAAACTACAAAGCCATACGGAATACTGCTAGCCCCTCTAGTTATCTCAAGCACCTTGATTACAATATATTATCCAAGTAGCTCTTGCGCTTCTCAAACTTCAGATCGCGGAGCACCCCGCTCTTCACATTGATCCGGAAGCTGAAGCTCTGCAGCGTACCCCAGGGCACTATGCTCACGTACATATCCCAGCAGTGCAGGTCGCGCCCTATATTCAGCGTGGTTATGGTGGGCTCCAGGGTGTTCATATCGAAGCCAGAGGTGAAACCAAAGCGCCAGGCCTGATTGATGCTAAACCCCCCGCTTATCGATACCGATTGGGTGGTATTCACCCGCTTAGGGGTCACTCGGGAGTAGTTAAAGCTATAGCTCACCGCGAGATTCCACGGCGCGCTGAAGTCGGCATACTCCATCGCCAGCATCTGGGCGCTGAGGGCATCGCCAAATCGGTAGTAACCCGGCATGTAGGCAAACGGCATTATGGGGATCCCCTTACCGTTCTTCCCGGTAATGGCTCGGTCTAGCGAGAAGCTGCAGCTCAGTGAGAAGCGTTCAAAGCGCAGCGGATTCCCCGCCTCGCGCCAGTAGTAGCGGTTCAAGATCGCGCCCGTCTCGGTGGTGCTGTAGGGCGAGAATGAGGTCGAGGCGTTCACATCCAGGAAGTTCAGCAGGTTCGTCCGGGCAGATACGCCCAGCGAGCTCCAGTTGAGCGAATCGGCCAGAAAATTGTACGAGGCGTTGAGGCTCAGGTTGTCTATGAGCTTTATCACCTTCTCCTTCTGGGTGGTATCTTGCCCTGCGGGACGCTTCATCTCCAGGTTGTTCCCCAGCGAGAAGGAGATAGAACCCGACTTCCCCATGGGGGGGCCGCCGTAGATGCCCGTCTCGAATATCGAGTAGCGGCGCATCCTATCAGGCCGAGCATCCTCGCGAATCTCACGGTACATGCCCCACTTCGGATCGCTGAAATCTGGATGGTACGAGAGCCCCACGCTCGGCGTTATCACGTGCCTTATCGCCTTCACCAGCCTATTGGGCCGAAAGGCGAACATCCCGTAGAGCTTGGTGGAGGCTGACACTGAGGTGCTGAACTGCCACGCCCGGGCGAAGCCGTCCACCGTATCGCGCTGCGACCTTCTCAGGCTATCGACCCAGCGGTAGCGAATGGTCTGGAGATACCAGTTTTCCCGATACTGCGCGCTGGGCGAAATGTTGATGAATTTCAGTAGGTTGAACGATGTGCCCACGCTCGCCTGGTGGCTCATACCATTGCGCATGCGTTTTATCGCCTCGCGGGTAAAGAGCTTATCCTCCTTTATGGTAAGCGAATTCTGCAGATTGGCGCTGTAGTTCAGTCCTATGCGCTCCCACCACTGCTCCTTGCCCACACGGTTGGCCCGCTTGAAAGGGGTGATGCGCGCCACATTCAGGTTGAACGTCGGGATTCCCAGACTCCAGATGCTATCGCGGGTATTCTGCGAGTGGTTCAGCGACAGGCTCATGGAGATGGGCGTACCCGGGAAAGAGCGGCTGTAGTTGACCGAAGACATCGTCTGGTTATTCAGGTAATCCTGCGTGCTCTTGGCGTTGTAGCGATTGTTTGACGAGGAGCCCAGCGTCACATTGGCCGAGAAGTTGGAGTTCGGGTGGGTAGCCCTGTCCTGCGTGTGCGACCATGTGAGCAGGTAGGTTCTGGCATCCACGTAGGTTGGCGTTTTCTCATAGCCTGAGAGGATTCGGCTCATAGAGAACGAGATAGAACCCGAGAATCGGTAGCGGAGCGCGTAGGACGACTGGATAGAGGCATCCCACGAACCCCGGGAGTAGTAGCCGCCCAAGAGCTTGAAATCCACGTAGTCGCTCAGCCCGATGTAGACCCCCCCATTGCGAATGAAATACCCGCGCCGCGCCTCCTCGCCGTACTCTGGCATCAGGATTCCGCTCGCCCGCTTCCGGGTATTCGGGAAAAAGCCGAACGGCAGCACCAGGGGCGTGGGCACATCGGCTATGGTCAGGTAGGCGAGGCTCGTCACTATCTTATCATTCGGGATCACCTTGGCCTTAGTGAGCCCGATGTAGAAGTGGGGGTGCGGCAGATCGCACGTGGTGAATTTTCCGCCCGCCACGTTGAACTCATTGTTCGGCAGCCGCTTAATCACCCTCCCGTGGAGGTAGCCCTCGCTCACCTGGGTTATCACCCCGCGGATCCGCGCCTTGCCCGTGGCGAAGTTGTAGTCTATCGCCTCCATATCGTAGAGGTCGTTCCCCTCGCGGAACTTGGGGTTCTCCTTCATCACCCCGCTGTCATTCTTCACCCCCTCGGCAAAGAGCTGCCGCTGCCCCATATCCAGCTGCACGTAGCCAGCATTGAACTGCTGGTTCTTGTACTGCAGCTCGCCATCGCCATAGAGCGTCACCAGCCGCCGGCGCACATCGTAGTGCATAGAATCGCGGGCCTTGGTGTGCACAGGGGCGTCGAGCGCCGCGGTTTTACGTTGGGTGCTATCTGGCCCCACCCGCACCGTCTCTACAGGCCCATCGTTCGGCAGCCCGCGGAGGCTATCGGCCCTCGCAGGCGCTGAGCCCGTGGTGTCCTGCACCGCAGGGCGCATACCAGCAGCCACCGCGCCGCCCCCACCCTCTACAGACCAAGCCATCGGGGCTACGCATAGCCACAATAACCCCATTGCTAGGGTGATTTTCACGCTACGCATACCGTGCGGCATCGCTGTTTTTCCAGAGATTAGTAGTACCTTTGTCCGCGAAAGAGTACGGGATTTACCCGCCGCAAAGCTACTTAAAATTCGCGAAGTGCCGTCATTCTCCAGACATTTTTACCGCATTTTCCTACAAATCGCCCTCCCTTGGGCGCTAGCTGCCACCCTGCTTACCCCTAGAGCCAGTGCGCAGAGCTCGGGCGATCTACGCACCGTTATCATCGACCCCGGGCATGGGGGGAAAGACCCCGGCACCCGCGGCAAAAGCATCACCGAGAAGGAGGTGGTGCTGAAGGTAGGGCTGCTCCTGGGCGACCTCATTCGCCAGGAATTCCCCGACGTCAACGTGCTGTTCACCCGAGATTCTGACGTATTCATCCCCCTCATAGAGCGCACCGAGCGGGCCATAGCCGCCAAGGCAGACCTCTTCATCTCCATCCACTGCAACTCCGCGCCAAACACCGCCGTCACTGGCATTGAGACCTACGTGATGGGGCTGCATAAAACCGAATCGAACCTGGAGGTTGCCCAACGCGAGAACGCCGTGATCGCCTACGAGGATGACTACACCACCAAGTACGAGGGCTATGACCCCAAGTCGCCCGAATCCTTCATCATCTTCTCCCTCATCCAGAACGTCTTCCTCGACCAGAGCCTAGAGTTCGCCACCCTCCTGCAAGACGACTTCGCGCGCCGCCTAAAGCGCAACAACCGCGGGGTACGCCAGGCCGGATTCCTGGTGCTGCATAAGAGCTCCATGCCCAGCGTGCTCATAGAACTCGGATTCCTGAGCAACCCCACCGAAGAGGCCTTCCTGGCATCGAGCCAAGGGCAGGAGTACCTCGCATCGGCCATATTCAGAGCCTTTAAGCTCTACAAGCAGGCCCGCGATACCCGCTCCATCGCCACACCATCATTGAGCGCCGACACCGCAGGAACCCCGAGCAAACCCGCACCACAGAAGACCGCGGCCGACAGCGGGAGCAAGGGCAAAGCCCCCAAAACGCCCCAACGGCCCAAGACCACACCGCCCCCAGCCCCCACCCTCGCCTACCGCGTCCAGATAGCCACCGTAAACCACGCCATAGAGCCAAACCACCCCCTACGCCGCGAATTCTCTACCCTGATAGAAGAGGTGGACGGAAGCGTAATAAGGTACTACTCTGCGGAGTACACCTCCATTCCCGAGGCGCAGCAGGCCCTAAATGCGCTCCCCACCAAGCACAAGGGCGCATTCATAGTGGTCTACGAGGGCGGCAAGCGAAAGGGCCCGCTCAAGAAATAAAACCCGCAACCAACAACAACCGACCTTATCACTCTATAATATAGATAATTAACACCCCGCGCAACCCATGGAACAAACCTACCGAAAACTCGCATTCATCGGCCTGCTCGTTGTGCTGCTGCTGCTGAATTTCATCATCTTCTACCAGTACCTCAAGGGGAAAAACCTCTTTAGAGACGACCACTACTACCACGTGCTATTCGCTGGCGTAGACGGCCTCTATAAGAGCAACCAGGTCCTGGTGAACGGCATGCGCGTAGGGCAGGTGTCAGCCATCGATTTCGCCGACGACACCACCGGGCGCATCCTCGTCACCCTGCGTATCCCCGCATCGCGTAGCATTGCAGCCACCGCCTCAGCCCAGATAGTGAACACCGGGCTCATCGGCGGCCGGGTAATCCGCCTCAACCACGCCACAGGCCCCGGCCCCTACCTGCGCGATGGCGATACCATACGCGGCAACACCGACCGAAGCTACGCCGATGTGGTCGAGACTGATATTCAGCCCGTAATATCGAATGCCGACACCCTCCTAGCCCTCCTCAAGCGCATCGCCTACACGCTCAACGAGGCCATCACCCCAGAGACGGCCCCCCTCATCCAGGGTACACTCCAGAATATCCACAACGCCAGCGCCAGCCTGAACACCACACTAGCCCAACTCCCGCCCATGGTGGCCGATGCCCGCCGCGCCATGCAGTCTATCCAAGAACTCTCGGTCGGGGGGCGGCAAACCCTAACCCAAGCCAACCGCCTGCTCGACACCCTGCAATACGCCAACCTCGGCCTCATAGCCCACCGTGCCGACTCCACCCTCCAGAGTCTCAATACCCTCCTAGCCGCGCTCCAGTCAACCCAGAGTACCGCCGGCAGGCTCATCAATTCCCCCGAGCTCTACAACCACCTGGACTCCGCCACCCAGAACCTCGAACTGCTGCTGCGCGATCTTAAGGACCACCCCAAGCGCTACGTGCACTTCTCCCTCTTCTAGCCCACACAGAACAGTTCTGCGCCGTACCTGCGCCGTATCAACCAAAGACATCCGTCGCTTCATGTTCGGATTTCGCTTTAAGGCGAAATCCGAACATGAAGCGACGGATGTCTTTGGTTGGTACGGCGATGGTGTGGGGATGGTATACCACACCGCCCCATCATTTGCGACCGCGTGGGAATCTACTGGAACGGCGAATGGGAGGATAACGACGCGGCACGCCGCGTCGCTACGCCCTTCGAGAAACGGGAGAATAGATTTAAACCGCCATATTCCAAAAGGGGAACCGCGGCGAAAGGCCCGTAGGGGTTCAATCTTTCTGGGGAGATTTTCCCTTCTTGCGCATAAATCGGTTTCGATCAAGAAATTACATGTCTCGAAGACCGTAGCGACGCGGCGTGCTGCGTCGTTGGAAAAAACGTAGAATTCCCATAGGTGGGAGCCCTGCGGGGTGCATGGTACGCGCATGGCGGGTGTAGGCG
>LIIK01000020.1 GCA_001421095.1 Candidatus [Bacteroides] periocalifornicus
TGCCCAGCCGGTGCCTGGTTGTTTAATCGTTTTGCGCAGGTTTTCCTCTACGCCGAATTCATGCGCGCCCCCGCCCATTGCCTCCATGCAAGTATACCTTGCCCAGCCGGTGCCTGGTTGTTTAATCGTTTTGCGCAGGTTTTCCTCTACGCCGAATTCATGCGTATTCCCCGTCCATCGCCCCATGCGCATCGTCCCATCCCGTCGCCCCATTCTGGCCACTCCATACGGATCATCGCCGTACCATCGCTGTACCAACCTTACACCTGCGCCGCTGCATCCTCGGATTTCCCGGTAAAATCCGAGGATGCAGCGGCGCAGGTAGGAGGTTGGTACGACGATGGTAGGGCGATGGTACTACGCGGAGCAGGCTACGGTGTGCCGCGAATAAGTTTTTTAGCCGCCCTATCATGGCTATTCGCAGGAAATTGTCTACCTTTGCGGCCTACTCTAGATCGGATGTCTGGCAGGCAGTATGTACGTTGGCTCGATTGGCCGTTGGTGCTACTCTACTTGGGCTTAGTGCTCATGGGGTGGCTCAATATCTACGCGGCGGTCTACTCAGAGGAGCATGCCAGCATATTCGACCTCACCCAGCGCTATGGTCAGCAGCTGCTCTGGATAGTGGCGGCATTGCTCATTGGGATCTTCACGCTTCTGGTCGACAGCAGGTTCTACTACGTGTTCACCTACATCATCTACACCCTCATGCTGCTGGTGCTTGGGGTGGTGCTGGGGTTGGGCACAGAGATTCACGGGTCGCGCTCCTGGCTGGTCATAGGTACGCTGCGGGTGCAGCCCGCCGAATTCGCGAAGGTGGCCACGGCCCTGGCGCTGGCTAAGTACTTGGGGAGCTTCAGCTTTCGCGCAGATAGCCTGCGGTCTTGGCTGGGGGCCTTCGCGCTGCTGGGGCTGCCCGTGGGGATGATTCTGCTGCAGAACGATGTGGGGTCGGCCATGGTGTACTCCTGTTTCCTGCTGGTTTTCTATCGGCAGGGTTTCCCCGGGGGGCTGCTGCTATTCGGGTGTTTTTTGGTCGTGGTGTTCGTGGCGGCACTGCTGGTAGATCAGTCCTACATCGTGCTGGGCTTGGGGCTGTTGGGGTTGGTGCTCTACGGCGTGGCATCGCAAGATCTGCGGGGGGCGTTCCGGCTTGGGGGGCTCGCCGCGGGCGGGGTGGCGTTGCTCTTTTTTGCCAACGAGTGGTTCGCGCTGGGGCTGCCGCTCTACTGGGTGTGCCTGGCGCCGCTGCTGGCTATCTGCGGCGTGGCGGCAGTGGTGGGGGTGTGGACGCGGCGGCGTATTGCCTGGTTGGTCCCCCTCATGTTCGTGGTGTGCGTGGGGGCAAGCTACAGTGTAGACTATGTGTTCGACCATGTGCTGGAGGCGCACCACCAGCGCCGGATCAACGACCTGCTGGGGAAGGAAGACGACCCGCTGGGCTGGGGCTACAATGTGAACCAATCGAAAATCGCCATCGGCTCGGGCGGGTTCTTGGGCAAGGGCTACCTGCAGGGCACCCAGACCAAGTACAACTTTGTGCCCGAGCAGAGCACAGACTTCATATTCTGCACGGTGGGCGAGGAGTGGGGCTTTGTGGGCAGCCTGGTGGTGGTGGGGCTATTCTTGCTGCTGCTGCTACGGGTGCTCACGGTGGCCGAGCGGCAGCGCGAGCCCTACCACAGGGTGTATGGGTACGGGGTGGCGGCCATTCTGTTCTTCCATTTCGCGGTGAACATCTCCATGACCATCGGGCTTTTCCCCGTGGTGGGCATCCCATTGCCCTTCTTCAGCTACGGGGGGAGCAGCCTGTGGGCGTTCACCATCCTGCTCTTCATCCTGCTGCGGTTTGACATGGGGCGGAAGCGGTAGGCTGAGCAGCGTTTTCCGGCCTATTCTCCCTTTTTTTTATTTGTAGGGGGCCGGTAGCCCAACCCAACCTCCAGCTGGGCGTGGCAGAGCCTGCAGAGGGCCATCACGTTTAGCGGGCAGCGGTAGCCACGGGGCGCATCGTTTGGTGGGGTGTTGCAGAGGCTCCATGCTATGATTTTGGTAGGGAAACGAAGAGCGCAACAAGCCCCCTCTCATCAGCAGATGCCGGCCCTAGGTTGCCCGTCCCTCCTGCGAGAACCCTCCGTGCTGCCAGCGGGGTTCACTGGCCTTGGATGCCATGGCCACAGCTGTTGTGGAATGCGAGATTTCTCACCAAAAATTCCCCTACGAATCCCAACGAATCGGAATATTCGTTACCTTTGTCTTCTAAATCTTACGAGCCATGTATAGGACGTGTACTTGCGGGGCGTTGCGGCTTACCGATGTGGGGAGGCAGGTGGTGTTGGCGGGTTGGGTTCATCACATTCGGCGCATGGGGGCCCTGGTATTCCTCGATCTGCGTGATTTCTACGGGGTTACACAGCTGGTGGCCGATGAGAGTCAGACCGATCTACAGGAGATTCTGCGGGAGGTGAATCGCGAGTGGGTGCTCCAGGCTACGGGTATGGTGCGGGAGCGCAGCAGCAAGAACCCCAAGCTGCCCACGGGCGATGTGGAGGTGTACCTCGCGCAGATTCGCGTGCTCAATAGGAGCGATGTGCCCCCCTTTACGCTTGAGGATGAGAGCGATGGGGGCGAGGAGCTCCGGATGCGCTACCGCTACCTAGACATTCGCCGTGCGCCTGTGCGCGATGCGCTCCGCTTTCGACACGAGGTGGGGCGAAAGGTGCGGGAATATCTGAACGCGCAGGGTTTCACAGACGTGGAGACCCCATTCCTCATCAGCTCTACGCCCGAGGGCGCGCGGGATTTCGTGGTCCCCTCGAGCCGAAACCCAGGGCTCTTCTACGCGTTGCCGCAAAGCCCGCAGACCTTCAAACAGCTGCTGATGGTGGGGGGTATCGACCGCTACTACCAGATAGTGCGCTGTTTTCGCGATGAGGATCTACGGGCCGACCGCCAGCCCGAGTTCACCCAGATCGACTGCGAGATGAGCTTTGTGGAGCGCAGGGATATTCTGGAGATGTTTGAGGGGATGATGCGCTTCATTTTCAGGGAGGTGCTCGGGGTGGAGTTCAGCGCATTCCCGCAGATGCCCTGGGAGGAGGCGATGGCGAAGTATGGATCTGACAAGCCGGACCTACGGGTGGAGATGCCGATAGTGGATCTCCGCGAGATTCGGAAGGGGCTGGAATTCCCAGCGTTTGATGCGGTGGAGTACGTGGGCGCTATCTGCGTGAAGGGCGGTGCTCGCTACTCGCGCCGGCAGATAGACGAGCTGGTGGACTACGTGCGCCAACCCCAGGTGGGGGGGACTGGTATCGTGTGGATGAAGGCCGAGGAGGCGGGGTTGAAATCGTCGGCAGACAAGTACCTCTCGCCCGAGAAGCTGCGGCGCATAGCGGACGCCGCGGGCGTGGGAGCGGGCGACCTGCTGCTGATGATGGGGGGGCAGCTTCGTAAAACCCAGCGGGTACTCGGGTTGCTTCGCCTAGAGGTGGCACGGCGCGAGGGATGGCTCGACCCCAAGGTGTTCAAGCCGCTGTGGGTGGTAGATTTCCCCCTGCTGGAGTGGGATGAGGAGACGCAACGCTACTACGCAATGCACCACCCCTTCACCATGCCGCACGCGGAGGATCTGGAGCTCTTTGAGAGCAACCCGGGTGCAATGCGCGCCTCGGCCTACGATATGGTGATCAACGGGGTGGAGGTGGGCGGTGGCTCGCTGCGGATATACGATAGGGATATACAGGCCCAGATGTTCCGCGCGCTGGGCTTTAGCGAGGAGGAGGCCGAGGTGAAGTTTGGCTTCCTCATGAATGCCTTCCGCTACGGGGCGCCGCCGCACGGGGGGATCGCCTTTGGTTTTGACAGGCTCTGCGCGCTCATGGGGGGGAGCGAGTCGATTCGCGATTACATCGCATTCCCGAAGAACAACGCGGGGCGCGATGTGATGATAGATAGCCCGGGCCAGCTCTCTGAGGCGCAACTCGAGGAGCTAGGGCTGCAGCTACGCCCGAAGTTCAAGCCGCGGGAGGAGTAGCGGGATCGCCGAATGGCCTGCGGGGTTCTTTAGCGCAGGGTAGGGGGCAGAGCGTATGCGGTTCTCTGCTGCAAAGCACAGCTAAGCGACGCGGCATTATGGTAACCGCGATGCGGCACGCTTAGCATCGCGACGCAGCATTATAATAACCGCGACGCGGCACGCCACGTCGCTACAAACGCCGGAGATCCCGCCAGGAGGCACTCGCATTGTTAGGGCGAGCACTCGCTACGCTCTTCGAGAAATGGAATTGCTTGGTTGAAAGGTCTGTACCAACAAAAGGGGGCCCCCATAAAAGATTGACCCCATACGGTTCTTTTGCCGCGGTACCCCTTATGAATACGGCGGTTTAAAACCTATCCTCCCATTCCTCGGAGGACGTAGCGACGCGGCCTGCCGCGTCGTTGTGATACGTATGCGTGAAGAGCATTTCAAGCATGCTCTCCCAGTTCTATGGGCAGTGCGTTTTTTGTGTGGGTGGCCTGCGCGGCGTTTTTTTTTGCCCCTGGCGGGCGCCTGCGGGCTGCGGGGCTTTTGGGCGTGGGTCTGTGCGCGCGACTCCCGCGACGCCCGTGTGCGGGCTGAGGGGCAGGAAGGGCGTAGCGCGTCGCAGGCAAAAGCCTAGGGACGTCGCCAGGGGCGAGCTTTCTTTCCCCCCTTTCTTTGGCGATCCAAAGAAAGGGGGCGCGGGGGCGGCGGGGGCGCGCAGCCCCCGAGGCGAGGCGTGGGCTTCCCGGCGTTCCGCGTTGCGAACTGCGGCAAGACCCACATGTACAGGGCGAGCACTCGCTCCGCTCGGCATCGCCCCTACCAAGATGCGGTAGCAAGTCTTGTTAATTGGTAGAACTGTGATTCTCTTCGGCAGGCCTACAAAAACGACGCGGCACGCCGCGTCGCTACGGTCTTNGAGAAATGGAATTTCGTGATTGAAAATGTTTTACATGCAAGAAAGGAAAGCCTCCCTGTAAAGATTGAACCGATACGGGGGGCTTGCCGGGGGTTCCCCCTTGGAATACGGCGGTCTAAATCCTATTCTCACGTTCCTCAGAGGACGTAGCGACGCGGCGTGCCGCGTCGTTGTCCACCTCTACGCCGTTCCTGTTGGGCCCGCGTGGGCGTAAATGGAGGCCTACGGGAAATTCATTATCACGACGCGGCATTGGTTAGGGAGGGCACTCGCGGGTGGGCAGGCAACTCACGGCCTGCCCCTACCAAGAGCGCGATGGCCAATCTCGCGAATTGATTGAATGTGATTCTCTTCGGCAGGCCTACAAAAACGACGCGGCACGCCGCGTCGCTATCCACCTCTACGCCGTTCCTGTTGGGCCCGCGTGGGCGTAAATGGGGGCCTGCGGCAATATACCCTCGTAACGCCCTCCCCGTAATGCTGACTGTAGGGGCGGGGTCTTCGCAACGCGAAGATTCCCCCGCCCAACGCCTCCCCGCCACCATTCCCATACCATGCCTCCCACCTATATGGAGACCATCGGTTTTTATCGCGANGCGGCACGCCGCGTCGCTACAAACGCCGGAGAGCCCGCTAGGGGCACTCGCGGGTGGGCGGGCACTCGCTGCGCTCGGCACCGCCCCTACCGAGAATACGGTAGCCAAGCTCGCGGATTGATAGCAAGGAGATTCTCTGTAGCAGGCCCACCTAATGCGGGCTGTTTTCATCCCCACGGGCGCAAAGAATATGGGGTGGTGAAATACGAATTCCCCTTCTTTTCCGTTATAGTGTAGGAATTCGTACCTTTGCCACACCCTGCGTAGGCGCTACACCCTAGGTGGGGATGAGCATCAATACGGGTACGCTAATATTTCGATATGCGAATAGGGTACAGAGGGTTAGTGTGCATGCTGGCGGTATGGCTACTCGCCGGGGTGGGCTGCATGGAGGCTCAGGCACAGCAGAAAAACGCCAATTGGGACGTTGGGTTCGGCCTCGGGTTGAGCGGATTCACGGGCGACCTGAATTTCGCCCCGCTCCCCCAAACCATCAGCGGGCATGCGCAGGGGTTGATACGCTACAATCTCAGCCCCATGTACGCCCTTCGGGCGGGTCTACAGGTAGGCGGGCTGAATGCGATCTACTACCCAGGGCGCTACTATCTGCCGGGGGGGCCTACGGGAAACAAGCGCTACTTCCACACCCCGATGCTGGCGGTAGACGCGGGGGTTGACATCCATTTCCTGCCGTTTGTCATCAACAGCCTCACGGGGGGGAAGGTGAACCCCAACGCCATGACTCCCTACGTAACGGTAGGGCTGGGCGGCATGGTGGTGTTCAACAACGGTGGCGGATTCTACATCCCCATGGGCGGCGGGGTGAAATTCGCGCTATTCGACCGCTTTACGTTGGCTGGCGAACTCCGTTTCCTCAAGGGGTTCTTTGACACTGCCGACCGCTATAAGAACTGGCCGAAGTCCACCAAAGGGCATCACCTCCACAACCAGGACTGGGTGTCGATGCTCACCGTCTCGCTCACCTACCGCTTCGTGGTTGAGGGGCACGTATGCCCTGCTTACCAGACTAAATAGGCGAGGCTGCACATTTAAAGGGCGCGATGCGGCTTGCTGCATCGCTACGAAGGGGCGGGCGTAAAGTTGAAAATCTGTCCGTTCGGCATTTTCTATTTAGGAAGTATCCTGTAGTAGAGGAGAATACAACGGTAAAGTCTGAGGCTGTGCAAGAATAAGGGAGGGCAACCCTTCGTTACTCGGCATTCAACCCTAATCCGCATAGCAGTTTTCGGAATCATAACGATTGGCGTACCACAAAGCGATGGCCCAGGACAATGGAAATAGGCACGTACCCGCGCACGTGGCGATAGTGATGGACGGCAATGGGCGCTGGGCTCAGCAACGTGGCCTACCGCGAGGTGAGGGGCACAGGAGCGGGGTGGGCGCGGTACGTGAGGCGGTGCGTGCTGCCGTTGCATGCGGTGTGAGGTATCTCACGCTATACGCCTTTAGCACAGAGAACTGGAAAAGGCCACCCGAGGAGGTAAACGGACTCATGCAGCTGCTGGTAGAAAGCGCAGATACCTACCTGCAGGAGTTCATAGATGGCGGGATACGTGTGGATACCATAGGTGATACCTCTGCACTCCCCCCCCTGGTACGAGGGGCTATAGCCCAGGTTCGGAAGATGACCCGCGAGGGAAAGAAACTCACGCTCATCATTGCGCTCAACTACGGGGGGCGTCCTGAAATCGTAAGGGCGACACGCGCCATAGCCGAGGCGGTGCTAGAGGGGCGAGCTAGGCCAGAGGAGATCGATGAAAGCATGCTGACCCAGCATCTCTACACCGCGGGGCTACCTGACCCCGACCTGCTTATACGCACGAGCGGCGAGCAGCGCCTGAGCAATTTCCTGCTGTGGCAGCTGGCCTACACCGAGTTCTACTTTACCCCGAAGCTGTGGCCAGACTTCACCGGGGCTGATTTCGAGGCTGCGCTCCATGACTACGCGCAACGCAAGCGACGGTTTGGCGGGGTGTAGGGGTTACGCATAAGTGATTTTGGCATTTGCATTAAATTCTCTACCTTTGACGCGTTTTTACGCTCTAGTGTAGAGCTCTTGGCTGAGCTTAGCTATAATTATATATGCTTTTTAGACGGATGCGAATGGCTGTGAGAGCTCTAACCCTAGGGTTGGTGCTGGTGGTGCTTGGTATTGGACGTGCGACAGGGCAGGTGGAGGAGTTCTCATACGCTAACCCTCAGCGTTTTGTGGTGAAAGACATCACCGTGGAGGGTGTGCAGTACGGCGAACCAGATGTAATAATCACCCTCTCAGGGCTGGCCAAGGGCGACACCATAGAGCTGCCCGGTAAGCAGGTAACCGAGGCTGTGAAAAAGCTCACCAAGCAGAACCTCTTTTCTAAGGTAGAGATCGGGGTCTCCCACATTGAGGGTCAGTTTGTAACGCTCAACATCCAGCTTACCGAGCAGCCTCGCATCTCCAGCATAGAGTACGAGGGGGCTAAGCGCAGTGCTAAGGATGACCTTAAGTCTAAAGTGAGTCTCCGTATAGGCCAGCAGGCTGCCCCCAGCACGCTTGATGCCGCTACCCGTGTAATAAAGAAGTACTACCTGGATAAAGGGTACTACAACGTGAAGGTGGAGGTTCGGCAAGCCCCCGATACGCTGATGGCCAATGCTACCCGCATAACCTTTGTGGTGGATAGGGGCAAGAAGGTGAAGGTGAAAACCATAGAGTTTGAGGGTAATAAGGCCTTTAAGGCGAAAAAACTCCGCTGGAAGGGCTTTAAGGATACCAAGCGGCTGCTGTGGTACAATTTCTTCCGGAGTGCCAAGTTTGTAGAGAGCAAGTATAAGGCTGACCTCGACCACCTTATAGCCTACTACAACAAGCACGGCTACCGCGATGCTGAGGTGGTATGGGATTCGGTATACCGCATATCGCAGTACCGGCTAGGGATCAAGGTGGGCATTAAGGAGGGACCACAGTACCACGTGCGTGACATCACATGGGTGGGAAACACGGTCTACCCTGCCGAGACGCTAACCAAGCTCTTGGGATTCAAGAAGGGCGATATCTACGACCAGGAACTGCTCGACAAACGTCTCTACACCGACGAGAATTCTATACTGACGCTCCACCAAGATGAAGGATACCTATTCTTCAACATAACGGCGGTGGAGACGGATGTGAAGAACGATTCGGTGTCGCTAGAGATGCGCATGTTTGAGGGGCCTCAGGCTACCATAAACCAGGTAACCATAGCGGGCAACACGCGCACCAATGAGCATGTGATACGGCGTGAGCTCCGCACTATGCCGGGCGAACTCTTCAGCCGAACCAATATCATCCGCTCGATACGCGAGCTCGCGAATCTGCAGTACTTCAATCCTGAGACGCTCGGGGTGAACCCAGTGCCCAATGCGCAGAACGGAACGGTAGACATCGGGTTCACGGTGGAGGAGAAGAGCAATGACCAACTACAGCTCAGTGGCGGCTGGGGAGGAGGCATGTTCGTGGGCACAGTGGGGGTAAAGTTCGGCAACTTCAGCGTTCGGCGAATATTCGACCCCAAGGCTTGGCGCCCGGTACCCACGGGCGATGGGCAATCGCTCACCATCTCAGGCTCTACCAATGGCACGCAGTACAGAGCGCTGAATGTCTCATTCACAGAGCCGTGGCTTGGGGGCAAGAGGCCTACAAGCCTAACGCTGTCGTTCAACCATTCGGTGTATGACTACAGCGGCTACATCTGGAATCCTAGCAATGACTACTTTAAGGTAACGGGAGGCTCTATAGGGCTGGGTACTCGGCTGAAGTGGCCAGACGATTTCTTCACCATCTACGGGATGCTGAGCTTCCAGAACTATTTGCTGCGGGATTGGAAGCAGGATTTCCTCTTCACGAACGGGCAGTCGAACAATTTCTACCTGCAGCTCACCCTGGGGCGTAATTCGCAGGACCAACTCATCTACCCCCGTAGCGGGTCGAACTTCTCCATCACGGCGCAGCTCACCCCTCCCTACTCGTTCTTCAATGGCAAGGATTACAGCAACCCGAAAATGACGGCCCAGGAGCGATACCGGTGGGTGGAGTACCACAAGTGGACGGCCCGTGCGCAATGGTTTACCGCGCTTGCTGGCGACTTGGTGCTGCACCTGAACGCCCAGTTTGGCTACCTCGGCATGTACAACCCCAAAGTGGGCTACTCGCCCTTTGAGGGTTTCGACCTGGGGGGCGATGGCCTCTCGGGCTACAACTTCATCTACGGGCGTGAGACGATTGGTTTGCGCGGCTACTCAAATGGGTCGCTAACACCCCAGCTGGGGGCTGGTATCCGCATGGGCAATGTGTATGATAAGTTCACCATGGAACTCCGCTACCCAGTAGTGCTCAAACCCCAGTCCAGCATCTACGTGCAGGTGTTCGGCGAGGCTGGAAATGCGTGGTACGAACTCAATGAGTTCAACCCCTTCCAGGTACACCGCTCTGTGGGTGCTGGCTTCAGGGTATTTCTACCATTCCTAGGGATGCTGGGCTTTGATATAGGCTACGGATTCGACCCCGTGCCGGGCAACCCAGATGCCAATCGTTGGCAGCCACATTTCATCATAGGGCAGCAGTTCTAGTTTGGGCGGCACATCACCGCTGCATCGGCAAGAGGCACTGCACAATTATAATTCTGGACACTCGACGCTAATAGTTTCACAATCAGCATCATTAAACTAGAACCCTGGGGTGTCGTCGGTTCAAAAAAAATCGTTGGCTATGAAGGCAAAAATCATGGTGGTAGCGGCGCTGGTGATGCTGCCGCTGCTGGGGTTTGGGCAGAAATTCGCATTCGTGGATACGGAGTACATTCTCAACAAAATCGCGAGCTACAAAAGCGCCCGTGAGCAGGTAGACAAGCTCTCCAAGCAGTACCAGAGCGAGGTGGAGCAAGGATATGCTGACGTGGAGAAAATGGTGAAAGACTACCAGAGCGAGCAGGTACTCCTAACCCCCGAAATGCGCCAGAAGAAACAACAGCAGATATTGGATGCAGAGAAAAAGGTGAAGGATCTGCAGGAGAAGTACTTCGGGCGTGAGGGTGCGCTCCAAAAGAAGCAGGAAGAGCTAATAAAACCCATTCAGGACCAGGTGTACCAAGCTGTAAAGGACGTAGCCACCGAAGGGGGATACGCTGCAATAATTGACGTGGCGGCCAGCGGTGCAGTACTCTACAGCAGCCCTCGGTATGACAAGAGCGACGAGGTGCTGAAACGGATGGGCTACTAATGCAATCAATGGAGAATTAGATAACGTAAGAGTCTGGAGATGAAGAAAGTAGCAGTTTTACTGGGAGCACTGGTAGCTACCCTATTCACGGGCATAGCTGCGCAGGGGCAAAACCTGAAGTTTGCGCACATCGATACGCAGGCACTCATCGCCTCTATGCCAGAGCGCGATTCGGCCATGACCAAGCTCAAGGCCTTTGAGCAGGATCTCATGGAGCAGATGGATCAGCTGCAGGTGGAGGTGAACAAAAAGTACCAAGATTACCTCCAGAAGCGCGACGGCTTTACCCCTTCGGTTCGCGAATCGAAGGAGAAGGAACTCACCGAACTCCAGCAGAGGTTACAGGAATTCCAAAGCGCTGCGCAGCGTGATTTCAACGACATGCAGAGCAAGCTCATGCAGCCCATAATAGAGCGTGCGCACGCTGCCATAGAGAAGGTGGGGAAAGCGGGTGGATACATCTACGTGCTAGACAAGAGCCTAGGGTCGATACTCTACAACTCTGACCAGAGCGTGGATCTACTCCCCGAGGTACAGAAGGAGCTGGGGATAAAGGCGAAAGCCGAGAAGGTAGAGAAGACCACTGAGAAGAAGAAGTAAACCAGGATCTCATCGTTGTGGAGGAGGTGGGGGGCTGCTCCCTCTTCCCATTAGACCGCTGACGGATAGAAAAAGCCCACCTACAGTTCTCTGTAGGTGGGCCTTTTCCTTTCCATTATTGAGTCTCCTAGGCGTGCTTTGAGAATGTGAGGCTGGAGGGGACGGAATCCTCATTTTATATTGCGATGAGGCGGCGATGCGGCGAAAGTGAAGGGTGGAATCCCCAAATTCTTTATCGCGATGCGGCACTGCCAGGGCGGGCACTCGCGTTGCTCGGCACAGCCCCTGCCCAGATCCAAAGAGCAGGGAGCAATGTGTGGAAATGATGCTATTCCCCGCTTTTGCTCATGGCGCTAGAATCTGAAAATTAGGAACTCTGCAATACTTGCGTAAGAACGACGGGGCATGCAGAGTTGCGACTAATGCTGGAGTGGTAGGAGTATGCTAGGCTCAGGGCTATTCCCAATCCTAAACGTGAACACCCTGCTAATTTCGCGGTGGAATTGAAGATGTTCTTTGAGGTTTTGCTCGTAGCGGAGCGGCTATAGCTGCACTGAAACCTGCTGGGATTCGCCAGCCTGGCCAGCATTGCTACGCCTTGAATGTTGCCATTGCTCCGTAAAGAGCAGCAGGTCGTCCACAATCTCTTTGGCTGCCTTAGAGCTGTTGACCATGTGGAATAATGTGCGTTTCTTCCCACCCTCCAGCTGAACGACAATGTCTGTACCCGAATGGATAAGTCCGTACATCATGTGTCTGATCCGCGTGAACTGCTCTACTCTGCCAAACTGGGTGGTGGTGCTGAATAGCCCAAAGTAGGAATGGATAATGGCGCCAGACCGTAGATCGACTTCTACTCTCTCAGCGAATGACCCCAGATTGACCGATAAGCCTATGACCACGGCCAGAACGACTACATACATTGCTCCAGACTCGGTATCTAGATACGTAAATCCTATGAATGCCATCGCCAGTATCACAGCCAGGGCAACGGCGGCCCCAAGGCGTATACGTCTCCATCGGTAGGTATATTCGCCTCTCTGCTCAAACCGACGCAGCATGGTGGGCGTAAATGGTCGGGATACCTCCTCGTTCTGTGTACTACTCGCCCCGCTCAACTCTTCTGTACCGCTGCACGCTGTAACGAAGGCTGTAAGCTCGTCTGCAACCTGTTGGGATGCCTGAGCCGTCCGTAAGCGCGGATAGATGGTAACTACCCCTCCGCCATCTATATCAGCCACTACGCTATATTCGGCAAGCAATCCCAGCATCTGATGCTGGCAGACCCGAAAGGCCTTCACCTTGTTCATAAGTAGCGAAATCCAAGTCCCAGGGTTGGGAATAGAGATGGTACGCTGCTGGATATCAACCTTTACCCGTGGTGAAAAGATTCGCAGGATAACGAAAACAAAGAATGCTACAAACAGGAACATAATAAGCATGATGGGGAGGACTATGTGGCTAAACATCTCCCAGTCATCAACCGAAAAATAGAGTATTCCCATGGACAGCACCACAAGGAGCAGCAATGCGAACAAAAGCATTGATAGGGAGGGAATACGTTTAGGGCCTTGATAGATGGAAGTGCCTATCTGCCTAAAATGGATGGATTGCATAGCTGATTGAGGTTTTTCTCTAACTGACGTAATTAAGGTGGTGACAACAGGCGAATTCACAAAAAATGCCAACCGGTTCTCTCCGATTGGCACTGAACTGACTAGTGATCCAGCTGGGACTTGAACCCAGGGCCCCATCCTTAAAAGGGATGTGCTCTACCAGCTGAGCTACTGGATCAAAACTGTACCCATGCTGACCGTATGGCCAACCCTTGCTCCCGTAAAAACTGCGCAAAGGTAATGCTTTTCTTTGAGATGGCAAATCCCAAGCAATAAACTTTCTGGGCACGTACTGTACAGACCAAACCACACCGATGCGGTAATTATCCTGTGCCGTCGCAAGCTGTATAACAAGACTTCTGCAAAACTCACATATACGATGCAGTTCGCCACATCGCTACGGTCTTCGATAGATTTAATCGATTGATTAAAAGTTATTTACCCGCAAGAAAGATCGCCTATAATAGGTTAAGCCCATACGGGTTTATTGCAGGGTCTCATAACGGTGTATCAGGATTGTGGACATCTACTCGGGGTGAAAGCATGCTGAGGGCTACCCTGGAAGAAAGGGATTTTCCTGTGTAAAATCTGGGATGTAGTGCCCCACGCTGTCGAGCTGCTGGAGCCAGCCTTGGTGAAATCCTAGCGAGTAGAAGAATTCCACTGCTTGCTGGTACTCCTCGGCGGTGAGCGCGCGTCCGAGTTCGCGGCAGTTGGCCATGCGCTCTGTAGGGCTATATTGGCTCAAGAGCGACATGTAGATGTCTGCACCGAACTCCATACGGAGGTTGATCAGGGCTGCCCGTGTGTTCTCTAGCTCGCCAGGCAACACGAGGTGGCGGACAATAACGCCCCTTGTGGCTCTTCCTTCTGAGTTGAATATCAGTTCATTACCCACCTGCCCGATCATGGTGGATATGGCCTCAAGGGCAGCATCGGGATAATTACGCACGCCAGAGAGCATGTGGGCTAAATCATAGCTACCATACTTATAATCTGGTAGATATATATCCACGTAGCCAGCTAGGCTCTCTAGCGCCTCTGGGGTATCGTAGGCACTGGTATTGTAGATTATGGTGGGGTGGTATCCGAGCTGGTGTAGACTGTCGATGAGCATTCTGCACCAGGGGATGTAGGGGGTAGGGGAAACTAGTCCAACCGATTGGCAACCAACATTCAGCGATTCTATCACGTGCGTTGTGGCCCACTCTAGCGAGCGAGCAGCACCGAGCAAAGGTGTAGAGTTATCGCTAATCTGGAAATTCTGGCAAAAACGGCATTGTAGGTTGCAGTGGCTGAAGAAGATATTGCACACGCCAGCCGCATTGGCAAGCACTGGTTCTTCGCCGTGGTGAGTTCCGATGTGCGCAATGTAGAGTCCCTCAGGTATACGGCATTGGCCTAGGGTTATGCTCCTATTCACTCCGCAGTGGTGGCTACAGAGATGGCAGGATGCTGTAAGGATAGGTGTGGGCATTGAGGCGTGATTTTCCGCCGCAAAGGTAGCCGAAAAACAGCGTTAAGCAATCATAAACCGTCCAACGTTAGGGGCCAGTCCACGTTAGCGAGTAGCCCTCCTTTCCGTAGTGGTGCGTCTCGCCTAGGGGGCGTGAGGTGGCGGTATGGGAATTGGCCTTTTTCAGCTTTCACCAGTTGGGGTGGCGGCACGGAGCCGTAGCTGAAAGTCAGACAGCACATTCATGTAGTTCACGAATGCTGCGTAGGGCGTCTCGTAGGGATTGAAGTATTTGTGTACATCGCCATCGGAAAACCACTTGGTGCACATGTAGTAGAAATGGTCAGAGGTCTGGAGGTAGAGGTAGTCTCGCTGGAGGTCAGCATCGTTGGTTTTCTGCACCAGGGGGGCTAGCTCATTGAGGTTGCGGAAGGCCTCATTTTGCAGGTCGTTACCCAGCCAGGCGCTCAGGTCTCGCTCTTCGTCGGCCCAACTGATGGGGTATGGGACGTGGAGTGCGCCTACCGATTGGTGGGAGGCTACCACGCCTGCTGGGGTCTGGAAACCAAAGTCGGTATGCGTGAATATGGCATTTGGGAGGGCGCGCAGGAAGTCAAAGATACCTGTTTCAGCCCATTGGTGCTCGCCAAAGGTCTCGTAGTCCATGAAGAGGTTCACCATCTCATCACGTGGAGGAAGTGCACTGAGCCATTGGGCGAATTTCTCGGCAGTGAGCGGCCATCCGTTCCACCCCCTGTTGGAGAATCGGAAGGCGATGTCGTCAGAGAGCTGGTAGTTTTTCAACAGGAGTTTGAGCTTGGGCTCTATAGGGTTGTGATATAGGTAGTTTGGGCTCTTCCATCCCAGAACCTGCTTGGCCCCTTCGGTGAGCATCTGGGTGTAGCCGAGAGCCGCCACCCGTGCGCCTATGAGGTCGGAGTAGATGAGCTCTGTGTTTCGGAATGTTTGGGGATCCTGCCCGAAGAGTTCTTGGATACGTGCGTGCTGTCGCTTTACACTCCGTTCGAATTCATCGCCCTCGCAGAGTGCAGCCAGTGAATGGGGGTAGGTTTCGGCCAGAAACTCCACACCGCCCGATTGCGCCAACCGTTGAAAGGAGTTCAGCACATCTGGTGCGTAGCGTTCAAACTGGTCAAGGCAGACTCCAGAGATAGAGAAGGCCACTTTGAATCGGTCACCGTAGTGTTCTATGAGTTCTAGGAGAATCTCGTTGGTGGGAAGGTAGCATTTATCGGCCACCTTGCGCATAATGCCTTGGTTGGCGGCCTCATCGTAGTAGTTGTGCTGTAGTCCAATATCGAAGAATCGATAGCGACGTAGCCGGAATGGCTGGTGGACCTGGAAGTAAAAGCAGATGGTACGCATGGGAATATGGGATTTTAAAGGTTTGGTGTGATATAAAGAGTGTCTGGTGAATGCAGGGCTTATCGGCCTAGTAGCTTCTGGTAGATTTGCTTAATGTGGAGTGCAGCAGAGTCCCACTTGAGCGCAATCACCTCCTGCTGGCCGTAGCGTTTGAAAAATTCGGCGAGCGCAGGGTAATGGAGGAGTCCGTAGATGGCATCGGCCATGGCATCAATATCCCAGAAGTTGATTTTGATAGCATAGCGTAACACCTCGGCCACACCGCTCTGCTTGGAGATAATGACAGGCACAAGATTCCGCATTGCCTCTAGGGGTGTAATGCCGAAGGGTTCTGATACCGAGGGCATCACGTATACATCGCTCATTCTATACATGCGGTCGACTTCTGCTCCTCGCAGGAAGCCGGCAAAGTGGAATCGGTCTGCAATGCCCAGCTGGGCAACTCGGAGGATCATTCGGTGGAGCATATCTCCGCTGCCAGCCATTACGAAACGGACGTTGCCGTCATGCTGTAGCACGCGGTGGGCGGCCTCTACGAAGTAGTCTGGCCCTTTCTGGAATGTGATACGCCCCAGGAAGGTCACCACCTTCTCAGGGTAGGGTGGGGTAATGTGGTCATAGAGGTTGTCTGCGGTGAAATCTACGGCGTTATGGATAGCGATGACCTTCTTTGGGTCGATTCCGTATCGGTTGATTACAGTGTCACGGGTGCGGTAGCTCACGGCAATGATCTGGTCGGCACCGTGGAGCCCCTGCCGCTCAATATCGTACACGGCTTGGTTTACGTGTTCGCCGCTACGGTCGAACTCTGTTGCATGGATGTGCACCACCAGCGGCTTTCCAGTGATACGCTTGGCGGCTAGCCCAGCAAGGTAGGTGAGCCAGTCATGCGCATGGATGATGTCAAACTCCTGCTGGCGTGCAATGGCAGCGGCAACGAGGGCATAACGGGCTACCTCGTCCATGAGGCTGGGGCCGTAGCTTCCGCTGAATCTGAACTGCTGGCTAGCCCAGTGTGAAATGGTGAATTGGCTGGTGGAAGGGGAGGTGTGGAGTGTTTCCACATCGATGGCGCTGAGGTAGGGCATGAGATAGGAATCTACGGCGATGAGCGAGAGCATGCCGCGTAGCTCTTGGAGGTCAGTATAACCGAGCCGCAGGCCAACATCCTCGGCAGAGAGCATGCGCATGCGCCCTTCGCCCTCGCCCCCGAAGAGCTTGGGGAGCACGAAGGTAACGTCTACCCCCTGGTGTAGGAGACCTCTTGTGAGGCCTTGGCAGGCGGTGCCTAATCCGCCAGCTATATGTGGTGGAAATTCCCACCCGAACATTAGAACACGCATGTTATCTAGAGCATCTCCTTTCTTTAAATTTTAAGGTTTTATTGTTATGCAAGGACAGTGTGCACGCCACCTGTGTACGTGCGCCTCTGGTTCGTATGCAGCTAACTTGTCGCACTTACAAACGTATGGTGATGCATGGGCTTCTGTGCGGTGCCTGTGCTGGCCGCGTGTTTTTTCATGTTGATAGTTTTGCGGATTAAGGGGTTATCGTTTGGGTTGCGTTCATTGAATCTGTTACATATATTTGCCCATCAGCTCCATTGCGGCGGCTACGCTCCAAGCCTGGGCTATGGATCCGCCTGGAGTGTGGGGAGGGTCGCCATCGTAGACTTCGCCTAGAGTACCTAGTCCGCAACGGTGCATTTCGCGCTCTAGGGCTGTGAGTACCTCGTGGGCTATGCGAGAGGCCTCTTCCTTGCCACGAACACGCTCTACAGCAGCCACGTAAGGGGCTATGAGCCATGTCCATATGGTCCCCTGATGGTAGGCTCGGTCTCGCTCGGGTTCACTTCCCTCATATCGTCCGTGGTAGGCTGGATTTTTAGGCGACAGGGTGCGTAGTCCTAGAGGGGTATAGAGATCTTGCTCGCAGGTGGCGAGAACCTGTATCTGGATGGTTGGAGGCAGAGGAGAGTAGGGGAGTGAAACGGCAAGTATCTGGTTTGGCCTTATGGAGGTGTGGAGCCCAGCCTCATCTACCACATCGGAGAGGTAGCCTTGCGGGAGGACGAATGTGTTGCAAAAGCTCTCAGCAACCCTTTCAGGTTCATTGGCGAGTAGCTTGAGAAGTTGGCGCGAGGCCATTCTCTCGCACATCTCTCGCATGAAGCAGAGGGCATTGTACCAAAGCGCATTGATTTCTACGGGGTAGCCGATGCGAGGGGTTACCGCTTCGCCGTGGACTATGGCATCCATCCAGGTAAGCGCGTAGCCCCGTTCGCCAGCCCATATTAGGCCGTTCGCATCTCGCCGTATGCCGTACGGTAGCCCTGTGCCTCGGAGGAATTTTTCGAGGATGGCACGGAGTTGTTTCCCCCAAAGCTCCCAGGCGCGCTGATGTTCACCCGTGGCTGTACAGTAGGCCTGGACGGTGGCGAAGAGCCAGAGAGGGGCATCCACACTGTTGAAGGCTGGGTTGGCTGCGCCACCCATGTTCGGAAGGAAGCCGTCCTTAGCCTCTGAGAGGAGAGAGGTAAGTGCCCGTTCGAATGTGCCGATCTCGCCTGTAGTGAGGGTTAGCCCAGGGAGTGCTATGAGCGTATCGCGTCCCCAGCGTCCGAACCAAGGATAGCCAGCCTCTACCTCAATACGCCGCCCACGGTCTGCTATGAATTGGCCAGCCGCCGCCTCTAGGGTGGTGCGGAAGTCTACTCGTGGAGGGCGTAGCTGTAGCTCGCGGTTGAACTCTGCGCTTAAGCGCCGGGGTTCTACCTTATGGGTGCAAACCGAGAAGATGGCTGGAGTGCTAGGGCGTAGCGTGAGCTCAAAGTACCCTGGTACCATGAGATCTTCGTGTCCATCGTACCCTCTGGCCAACTCCACAGGGTACTCGATGTTGTAGTACCAATCGGGAGCATGCACATAGTCGCTCGCAAGGTTGGTCTGGAGGTGGAGGGTGGGAAAGCCAGGGTAGAGGCGTATGCTAATGCCATTCGGTATCGGTTGGCAACGGGTATCTGCCGAGAGGTTAGCATGGCAGAGCTGGTGGGCGTTGCGGAACGCTAGGAATGGGGATACGCGTAGCTGAACGGAGGATTCGGCCTCTAGGAGAGTGTAGCGCACCAACAGATGCTCTTGTGTGTGGGGGAACAATAGCTCTTTCTTGAGCACTACACCGCCTACCCGATAGATGAAGGTGGGTGTGCCGCTGATGGTGAAGTACTCCAGGTATTTATGCCCGCGCGGGTCATAGGTGCCAGGGTAGCGGCGGACGCTGAGATTGAAAGGCTTTCCATGTATGGTGAGTCGCTCATCGAGCGTGGAGAGGAGCACGTGTCGCTCTCCCCCGAAATGCTCTAGAGGCAGCACCATGAGGCCGTGGTACTTGCGGGTGTTACAGAGGGCGGCCGTGGTACACATATAGCCACCGCTGTGGTTTGTGCTGAGAAACTCACATCCTAGGGCTTGGGCGAGATTCACCAGTTCGGGCTGTGTGAGGTGGATGTAATCTTCATGTGGCGTGTTCATGGCGGCTTATTTAGTTGGTATAAAGATAGGCATAATTCTTTGAATGATAGCAATGTTTTATGAAAAAAGTTGCGAGTTTTATCTCTAGCAAGGTAAATGCGAGCATTTGGAGAGTTTAATAGGATTATATACAACTGATTATAAGGTTGTTAGTGTAAAGCAGAAAGGGCGAAACAAATAGGAAAATTCAGAGTGACAGAAAATGGGTATCTTCGCGGGGAAAACGGCTTGATGGAGGGGGCAAAAGCATACGGTAACCAGCAGCGAGGGGGAGCCGGTTACCGCTCTTTTACGGTGATTGCCCTTTTTCTTTTCAGCATAGGCTTTTCTGAGTAAGATACTTACGGTTATCGAAGAACGTAACGGTTGTCGTTCCTAGATCGTATCGTTATCAATTGGCGAGATTCGGTATTATGATCCCGGTATGGGCAATGCTGAACAATACAAATGCTCGTCCTATTCTGCAATTAGAACCTAGTTTAAGGTGGTTGCGCATACTTCCATGAGGGACATCCAACCTATAGGAGTGTTCGATTCGGGTTCAGGTGGACTTACAGTGTTGGCTAGGCTAGTGGAGGTCATGCCCTCTACGCCATTCTGCTACTTTGCCGATGCAGCTTGGTGTCCGTATGGCCCGCGCTCGGTGGGCGAGGTGCAAATGCGGGTATTGCGCGCAGTGGAGTACTTGCAGAGGCTGGGATGCTGCATGGTGGTGGTGGCGTGCAATACGGCAACCGCCATGGCGATAGCACAGCTGCGAGCGCGCTTCATGATACCCTTCGTGGGGATGGAGCCTGCGGTGAAACCTGCAGCTATCCGAAGCCAGACCGGAATGATAGGAGTGCTGGCAACTCGCGGTACGCTAGAGGGGGAGAAATTCCAGCAGGCCGCAGAACTCTATTCTACGCACGCCGAGATCCTATACGCAGAGGGTAAGGGGCTTGTGGAACTCGTAGAACAGGGGGTTTACGATGGCCCAGAGGTACGCACAAAGCTCTCTGAGCTGGTAGACCCCCTTGTGCAGAAAGGGATTGACCACCTGGTGCTAGGCTGTACCCACTACCCATTTCTCATCGGGGCGTTGCGAGCGGTACTCCCCCGTGGGGTGACCATAGTGGATCCCGCACCTGCGGTGGCGAAACAAGCCAAAAGGGTACGAGAGAGTTTTTGCCCGTGCCCGAGGACGATGTCGGTAGGCGAGATGGAAGGAATTCGCCTTTTCTCATCGGCGGTACGTGGCAATCTACCGGAACAATTCGCTTTTTTCCTCGATAGCATCGGTCTAAAATACCCCGTTCATCAAGTTGTATATGGTGTGGGAATATAGATTTTCTTTCGCTGATTATCAATGGATTCCTAACCGTAAGGTTCGGGATCTTCGTCAAAAGTATTGTACTTTTCACACGACTCCTGTATTTCAATCTGAAGAAAAGAGCTTACCTTTGCAGTCGGTTTTGAGAACGTGGTTTTACCAAAAATAAAAAATACCAATGGTGAAGACGATGAAGGCTTTGTACGGATTTGGGCTGGCGATGCTGGCTGCGGGTGCGCTGCTAACTAGCTGCAGCAAGGCGGTAAACTCTGAGGCTAAGCTAGATGACCAGTGGCGCGGCACCGTGCTGCTAAGCTTGGCGATTGATGATAACCAATTCAAGAAGAATCAGGCAGCCAAGGAGCATGCCGATTACAAATACCCCGGGGTGCCAGAGATTACAGTAACGGCGGTGGTGAAGAATCCCGAGAGCCTTGGGGCTGCTAAGGAACAGAAACTTGCCCCTAAGCTGGTAACGATATCGGGTACTGATGCTAGCATAGAACTCCCCGTTGGGCCTGCTGGCACAACCTACGAGATCTCCTTCCCCACGGTGATCGCAAAGTACACCGAAGCGAAGGCCGATGGCTCTGAGGGCAGCAGCTACGATGCGACCTACAAGTATAACGGTGGCACTCCCCTTACGGTTAGCATTGTTCCTGGCCAGGTTCAGCACTTCATAGTTAAGTACGAAAAGGAGGGTCGGGCTAACCAGGTGATTCCTGGCAATTAAAACAGGCTCTTCACCGAATAATGTCCATTAGACCTTACACGAAAGCACGATGAAGAAGCTAATGTTACTGCTGGTGATAGCCCTAACGTGTGGTGGCTACGCCTACTCGCAGACCTCGGGAAGCGAGGCTATTTCGGGTGAGCGGTCAGGATATCTTCCCAAGACGGGCGATATCGGCGTTGGTATTGCTGCCGACCCGATCCTAGACTACATAGGCAATATGTTCAACGGCAACACGAGCAACAAGTCGAAGGATTGGTGGCCAAAGGAGCAGACGGTGTACCTCCGCTACTTCCTGTTCGACGACCAGGCTGTTCGTCTGCGCCTCAACGTCAAGTCTGACACCAAGAGCTACAACTACGAGGTGCAAGACGATGCGGCAAAGCTCTTGAATCCGCTATCTAACAAGACGGTGGAAGACAAGATGGTTCGCTACGAGAACAAATACACTCTCGCGGGAGGCTACCAGTTCTTCCGCGGGCAAGGACGGCTACGGGGTTTCTACGGTGGCGACTTTGAGTATAGCTACAACAAGCTCTCACGCGAGTTCACCTACGGGAACAAGATGAATGCGGTAAACCCAACGCCAACCTCGACCGATAAGTTCGACGAAGCCACGGCCTCCAGTGGCCCTATGGGCGATCGTCCACTTACGGTGAAGGGTGTCTCTCAGCATACTCTAGGGCTGGTGGCCTTCACTGGGGCAGAGTTCTACTTCTACAAGCAGGCCTGTATAGGTTTTGAGGTTGGACTGAAGCTCAAGGCTGAAATTGCCAATAAGGGCTACACCACGCACGAAACGATGATAGGTTCTACCTATAATAAACTCACGCAGAATACTGCGCAAGGAAGGACTACTAGCGGGTTCACCATGGGTACGAGTATCCCAGAAACCTACGGGAACTTCTACGTGGTATTCCATTTCTAGCGAATTTCGAGCTAAAGTGAGGAGGGAGGCAGAGGCCTCCCTCTTTTTTTATATCTTCGGGGTGCTGAAAGCAGAGCCAGTCTGTAAGCACCGAAAAGCATCTTTCGCCATACGGTACGCGGCGTCGTTATAAGAGTCAACGGGTGACCGCTGCAAAATGCAATTAAACGAAAAGGTATGCCGATTCGAAACCATCTTGGATAAGTGTAAGTAGTTGGTTAAAAGCATTTTCACTACAGTATAGGGCAAACAAATACTGTCAAGTGAGACGCATTCGAGACTTTTGCAGAGGTCTCAACATACGCTTTTCACCCCTCCCGAGAGGCACATCATATTGCGCAATAAATATGAGTGTATAAATCTTTGATTACGAACAGATAAACAAAATGTTAATAACTATTTTTGGGTTGCGAATAGGATTGTATTGCAATAGTGCCTACATTTGCGTGTAGAAAGCAAAGCGGATACGAGCATGGCGAACGAGATAAAGATTCGTAAGGGCTTTACCATACGCCTTGTAGGGCAGGCGGAAAAAGTGTTTAAACGCTTGCCTCTTGCAGGGGAATATTCGCTGTATCCTGACGATTTCCCACTCCTAGTACCCGGGCTGCTCGTCCGAGAGGGCGATACAGTGCTTGCCGGCTCCCCGCTGCTGTGCGACAAGCGCGATCCCCGTGTACGGTTCTGTTCGCCTGTGAACGGACGGGTTGCCCGAATAGAGAGAGGAGAGCGGCGGCACATAGACCGCGTGGTAGTGGAGTGCGATGCCAAGGACAGCCTGGAGTATAAGGACTTTGGTGCGGCTTTACCCGCTACGCTATCGTGCGATGATATTATCGCCAAAATGCTGCAGGCGGGCGTATGGCCTATGGTTCGGCAGAGGCCGTTCAACATAGTGGCTTCGCCCGATGTGCGTCCGCGCGCAGTATTCATCTCGGCATTTGATACGGCCCCTCTGGCGCCCGATTTGGATTTTGCCATTAAGGACGATGGCGAGAGTTTCCAAGTAGGGGTAGATGTGCTGCGGATGCTCACCGACGGTGGGGTGCACCTAGGGGTGAATGCCAAGTACCCGCCCAACATCGCTTTTGAAGAGGCTCGGGGCGTCACTTTGCATCGTTTTAGCGGGATTCACCCGGCTGGGAATGTGGGGGTTCAAATCCACCACGTGGCGCCAGTGGCCAAAGGTGAGGTGGTTTGGACGCTGCATCCGCTCGATGTGGTAGTGATAGGAAGGCTCTTTAGCACTGGACACTACGATGCCCGCAGGATAGTAGCAGTTACTGGGAGTAGGGTGGCCAAGCCCCGGTACTACCTCTCCATGGTAGGGATGCCAATACGCACACTACTCGACGGACAGCTCCAAGAGCCTGAGGAGAAGCTGCGTATCATATCGGGCAATGTACTCACGGGGACAAAGGTCGGGCTCAACGATGGTCTTCGGTTCTACCACCACCAGGTAACGGTGATCCCTGAGGGTAACCACTACGAGTTCATGGGGTGGGCCATGCCTGGTTTCAGAAAACTGAGCGCTAGTCGGCTCTTCACCGCATTCCTCTGCCCCCATCGCGAGTACGATCTCGATACGAACCTGCACGGTGGCCGCCGGGCTTTTGTGGTGAACGGGCAGTATGAGAGGGTGTTCCCAATGCGGATCTACCCTGTGCAGCTGATAAAGGCTATACTGGCCGGTGCGATAGAGGAGATGGAGGATCTCGGCATATACGAGGTAGCCGAGGAGGATTTTGCGCTGTGCGATTTCGTCTGCACCTCCAAAATAGAGGCGCAGAGCATAGTGCGCGAGGGACTCAATAGAATGGTGAAAGAGCTGAGCTAGGAGCTGCTGCGACATATTCAACTTAGAATTAGCGAACTAGGGCGTGTTGAATCATGGGACTAAGAAAGCTACTCGATAGGGCTAAACCCAACTTTTCTGCAGGCGGTCGGTACGCAAAGCTGCATTCGACGTTTGAGGCGTTCGAGACTTTCCTCTTCACGCCCAATACCGTGACGGCAAAGGGTAGCCATATTCGCGATGCGGTGGATATGAAGCGCACCATGATAGTAGTGGTGGTGGCCTTGCTACCTGCGCTGGTATTTGGGATGTACAATGCGGGCTTGCAGCATGCGCAATTCCTTGGGCAGAGCATAGATTTCTGGCCTGCACTGGGATTCGGATTCCTGAAGATGCTCCCCACCATAATAGTGAGCTACGTGGTAGGGCTTGGTATTGAATTCGCCGTTGCCCAGGCACGGGGGCACGAGGTGAACGAGGGATTCCTGGTTTCTGGGCTGCTAATCCCCATGGTGCTGCCAATAGGCATCCCGCTGTGGATGGTGGCCTTAGCCACAGCATTTGCCGTGGTATTCGGCAAGGAGGTATTTGGAGGAACGGGGATGAACGTATTCAACCCCGCGCTCGTGGCCCGCGCCTTTCTCTTCTTCGCATTCCCCAAGTACATGTCTGGCGACGGGGTTTGGATAGCCGGCATGGGGGTTGAGCAGGGGGTAGATGGATTTAGCGGTGCAACCCCTTTGGCGCAAGCTGCAGCAGGGCTCACCGATCACCTCCCGAAGGCTTACGATCTCTTCATGGGGTTTATCCCTGGCTCGGTGGGTGAAACCTCTACACTCATGGTGCTTATAGGTGCTGTGATTCTGCTTGCAACGGGGGTATCGAGCTGGAGGGTAACCCTCTCGGTATTCGCAGGCGGATTCCTCATGGGCTTGCTATTCAACGCTATAGGGGCGAATAGCTACATGCAGCTGCCTGCGTACTACCACCTGCTCATGGGTGGCTTTGCCTTTGGAGCGGTATTCATGGCCACCGACCCTGTAACTGGTGCGCAAACCAAGACCGGCCAATGGATATACGGTCTGCTAATAGGGATATTCACGGTGATGGTACGGGTTATCAACCCTGCGTATCCAGAGGGTATGATGCTCTCGATCCTCCTTATGAATGCAGCCGCCCCCCTGATTGACTATCTGGTTGTAGGGCAGAATATCCGAGGACGTCGCAAAAGAGCGGCTCGGGTAGAGGCAGAGCGAGCCTAGTTCGGCATAAACACGCAGTAGAATCCGTAACCGAGGGAACAGGGAGTCGTTAGGTCAGCATCCAGCGGGCGAGAGTTTTCGCAGTGGGCGTTGCCCTCCAGTTAGGTATAATTGCACAACCGCAATGAAGCGAGATAGCAACATATATATATTCTTGTATGCCACTGGATTAGTATTGGTGGTGGCTGTACTCCTTGCCATGGCCTCCACCTCGCTACGCCCTCGGCAGCAGGAGAATGTGAAGATGGAGAAACGGCTCGACATCCTAAAGTCGATAGGGCAGGGCGAGGAAGAGTACAAAGGCGACAACAAGCAGCAGTGGGTGGCAGAGCTTTTCCAGAAGTATGTGCGAAGCGAGGAGGTGGTGAATCTACAGGGAGCTGACCTTGGCGAAATAGATGCTTTTGGGTTGGATTTTAAAGCAGAGCTCGCGAAGGGTGAAGAAGGGCGCTTCCCCGTATTTATAGCCACCCTGGATAACGGGGAGAAGAAATACATCCTCCCGCTGGCAGGGCAAGGCTTGTGGGGACCTATCTGGGGCTACATCGCGCTGAACGACGATCTGAACACGGTGTACGGCGTGTCATTCGCGCACAAGAGCGAGACCCCAGGCTTGGGGGCCGAGATCGTAACACAGTCCTTCCGAGGTCAATTTGCAGGCAAGCAGATTTTCAGCAATGGGGTACTCTCATCACTACAGGTGGTAAAGGGTGGTGGTACAGAGCGTAATGCGCATGCCGTGGATGCCATATCGGGAGGCACCATGACGAGTAAGGGGGTTGAGGCCATGCTGCTCAATAGCCTGCAGGCCTACAAGGCATTCATCGCGCGCCAAAAGGAGGGGAAATAGCCATGGGCAACACGGGTAGCAATTCGCTTTTCTCTAAGGAAAACCTGGCTCTTATCACAAGGCCTATAGGGGCTACAAACCCCGTGACAGTCCTGATACTGGGGATATGCTCCTCGCTGGCGGTTACCGTGAAGCTCTGGCCTGCTATAGTGATGGCCATCTCGGTAACGGTGGTAACGGGAGTGTCGAGCTGGGTGATGTCACTCCTGAGGAAGGGCGTGCCCAATCGTATCAGGATCATAGTACAGCTGGTGGTGGTGGCAACCTTGGTAATCTTGGTGGATGAAGTGCTCAAGGCCTACGTATACGAGGTGAGCAAGCAGCTCTCGGTATTCGTGGGTCTGATCATTACGAACTGCATTATCATGGGGCGTATAGAGGCCTTTGGTTTGGCCAATAAGCCCTGGCCCTCGCTCCTGGATGGGATAGGGAATGGCATTGGCTACGGGATGATCCTGATTATCCTGGGCTTTTTCCGCGAACTCTTGGGCTTTGGCACGCTGCTTGGGTACAGGGTGATTCCCGAATCGTGGTACGTGGCAAACGGTGGATTCTACGAGAATAACGGGTTTGTGATTATGCCCCCCATGGCGCTGATTCTGGTGGGGTGCATCATCTGGGTGCAGCGCTCATTCAACAAGAAGCTGATAGAGGAGAAGAAGTAGGCGGATTTCTGGGCACTTGTAGTAGACTTGCGGGCAGCGCAGGCACAGCCCATAAGGTGTGGTTGAGATTCGTGCTGAGGTTTGTATAGCAATCCTTTCCGTAGCAACATGGAAAATCTTCTGAGCATTTTCATTCGGTCCATCTTTGTGGACAATATGATCTTCGCCTTCTTCCTGGGTATGTGTTCGTACCTAGCGGTGTCTAAAACGGTGAAGACCTCGGCGGGGCTGGGTGTTGCGGTCATTTTCGTGCTGCTGATAACGGTGCCCGTGAACTACCTGCTCGATAAATACGTACTCTCGGCAGGCGCGTTGAGCTGGCTCGATCCCCGCCTGGCCGATATGAATTTGAGCTTCCTCTCGTTCATCATGTTCATCGCCGTGATAGCCTCTATAACGCAGCTGGTGGAGATGATAGTAGAGCGGTTCTCCCCCTCGCTCTACAATACGCTAGGGATATTCCTCCCGCTTATCGCGGTGAACTGCGCCATACTTGGCGGCTCGCTCTTCATGCAGGAGCGCCACTACGACACGCTGGCCGAGGCGACCGTGTTTGGAGTAGGCTCAGGCATTGGTTGGTTTCTCGCCATAGTGATGCTGGCGGCTATTCGCGAGAAGCTCAAGTACTCCAATGTGCCGGCCCCGCTTAGGGGGATAGGTATTACCTTCATCCTTACGGGGCTGATGGGCATCGCCTTTATGACATTCATGGGGGTAAAATTCTAAACAGGCACCGGTCAGGTTACGGCAGCACCGCGGTAGGCCCGCACCGCGGCTGGTTACGGCAATAGAGTGTTCACCACAGTGTAATTTAGTAGCAAGCAAGATGTTTGCAATCGAAACTCCCATAATAATAGCCTCAGCGGTTGTATTCCTGGTGGTGGTGCTGCTGCTTGTGGCGATCCTCCTGTATGCCCGCAAGCGGCTTATCCCCTCGGGCAATGTGAAGATATCCATCAATGGCGGCGAGCGGGAGCTGGAGGTGGGTACGGGTAGCTCGCTTCTCTCCACCCTGTCGGCAGCTGGCGTATTCCTCCCCTCAGCCTGCGGTGGCGGTGGCACCTGCGGCACCTGCCGCTGCCAAGTGGTGGAGGGCGGAGGGGCCATTCTCCCCACCGAAACGGGATTTTTCACCCGAAAAGAGCAGCAGAACCATTGGCGGCTCGCCTGCCAGGTGAAGGTTCGCGATAATATCGGGATGGTGGTGCCCGAGCACGTGCTGGGTATCAAGAAGTGGGAGTGCGAGGTTGTCTCGAACCGCAACGTGGCGACATTTATCAAGGAGTTTGTGGTTCGCCTGCCAGATAATGAGCATCTCAAGTTCAGGTCGGGAGGGTACATCCAGATAGATGTGCCCGCCATCACGGTAGATTTTAAGGATATTGAGGTTGCACCAGAGTTCAGGCCCGATTGGGACAAGCTCCATCTCTGGGATCTCAAGATGGTGAACACCACCCCCACCTACCGAGCCTACTCTATGGCCAATCACCCAGCCGAGGACACCATCATCATGCTCAATGTCCGGATAGCCACTCCCCCCTTCGATAGGGTGAATGGCGGCTTCCAAAAGGTGAACCCTGGGCTTTGCTCATCGTACATCTTCTCACGTAAGCCTGGGGATAAAGTCAACATATCAGGCCCATACGGGGAATTCTTCCTAGAGGAGGGGACTGATAACGAGATGATGTTCATCGGGGGCGGGGCTGGCATGGCGCCCATGCGTTCGCATATTTTCTACCTGTTCAAGACGCTCAAGACCAAGCGCAAGGTTTCCTTCTGGTACGGCGCCCGCTCTAAGCGGGAGATCTTCTACGAGGAGGACTTTGAGGCGATAGCCCGAGAATTCCCGAATTTCACCTTCACCATTGCCCTCTCCGATGCGCAGCCAGAGGACAACTGGACGGGGGCTAAGGGCTTCATCCATCAGGTGATATATGATCAGTACCTCAGCAAGCATGATGCCCCAGAGGATATCGAGTACTACCTCTGCGGGCCACCGCCCATGACGGCTGCGGTGAACAAGATGCTCTACAACCTTGGGGTAGAGGAGAATATGATTCATTACGATAACTTCGGGGGATAGGAAGAGGATAAAGGATCGCTCTATTTTCCTAGCCAATAGAGGCTTCCGTAGATTTCATATCTGCGGAAGCCCTTCTTTTTTAGGGTAAAATTGGGGTTTACGCTACGAATCTGTTTTGTGATGGCAAGGAATAATCTACACAGATTTATCGGCCCTTTGGGCGTAATGGGCGTATCTTCCACCTACCTGCTCCGTACCTTCGCCGTACCATCGCCGTATATCCTCTAGTGCATGTTCGGATTTCGTAGCGAAATCCGAACATGAAGCGGCCCAGGTGTTGAGTTGGTACGGCGAAGGTACGGCGTTGTTAGGGTGGAGAGGGTAGAATAGCCACTTGGCGACACGGGATTCTGCGAATGGCCCCCCCTCTCCAGATCACCCACCTCTACGCAATATGCGCATACGCCCCTGGCCACAGGTGGCGTGGAGCGGGCATGGGCCGTTTCTCCGCGTTTTGTCTAAAAATTCCTACCTTTGCGGTATGAAACAGTGCAAGTCAGTATTGAGAGCGTTAGGCATAGGGTTGGGGGTCTTCGTCCTCCTCTTGGGGATGCGGGGGCTCGGTGCAAATTATGGAAAGGTTAAACCAATGGAGAATAGGGAAGTTGCCACGTTTGGCATGGGGTGTTTTTGGTGCTCGGAGGCGATATTCAGCCGGATTGATGGGGTGCTAAAGGTGCAGTCTGGCTTTAGCGGGGGCACGGTGGCCAACCCCAGCTATCGGTTGGTATGCGAGGGGAATACAGGGCATGCCGAGGTAGTGCAGATAGAGTTTGACCCCACCAAGGTCTCATACCCCGAGCTGTTGAAGGTCTTCTTCACCATGCATGATCCCACCACGCTGAACCGCCAGGGGGCGGATGTGGGCACGCAGTACCGCTCGGTGATATTCACCCACAGCCCAGAGCAGAAAAGGCTGGCCAATGAGGCCATAGCGCAGCTCACGAAGGAGGGGGTGTATAGCAGCAAGATAGTTACGCAGGTGGTTGATTTCCAGGCATTCTACCCTGCCGAAGATTACCATGAAGACTACTTTGCGCGGAACGCCGGCGAGGGGTACTGCCGGCTGGTGATTCAGCCCAAGGTGGAGAAGTTCGAGAAGGCCTTTTCCAAGCTGCTGAAGAAGAAGTAGAGAGAGGCATCTTGCTGAGGCCTATTCTTCCTACGTGCGGAGAGCGGCCTCTCGCTAGGGGCTATGGCGGTTTGCTAGGCAGCCTCTGCGAGTTGCTGCAAAGGATTGGTGTGTGTTTGATTTAGGTGCTATTCAATTCTAGCATTGCTAGGTTATGCTACGTTTTTTTCAGGTATTGCTCATCATTTCGGTGGCCATCGGGACGGGCCGCCTCTTTGGCCAACAGCGCAATTTCACCATGGAAGATGCGGTGCTCCGGCAGCGGGGTATCCTTTGGCCAGAAACGTTTCGCCAGTTCCAGTGGAGGCCTGGTGCCCCGATGTACAGCTATATGCGGGGGAACGACACGCTTCGCATAGCAGAGAGCAGCACCGGGAAGCGTGTAGAGGCTCTGAGCATAAAGGCGTTAAAGCATGAATTTGAGCGGATTAGGGTAGAGCCCCCTTACAGCTGGCATGGGTACACTTGGGCTAACGGCAGTTGGCTGCAGCTATGGCTCCCCGAGGGCGAGGTGCTGGTGAGTGCCGATGGCAAGCGGGTAGAGATGGGTTGGAGAATTCCTGAGGGGGCTGATAATCTGCATGTATCTCCCCGAACCGTGGGTGCACAGGCCAGCCGGCAAGATGCTCCACCCCAGCAGGAGTGGCTGCAGTATAATGTTGGGCAGCGCGTAGAGCTCATAAACCGCAAGGGGGAGAGGCGCGTGGTAACGGCCGATACCGCCGTGGGGGTGGTGAATGGGAGGGCTGTGCACCGTAACGAGTTCGGGTGCAACGACGGGATCTTCTGGAGTCCGAATGGCGAGCGGTTAGCCTTCTACCGCATGGACGAGAGCATGGTGGCTGAGTACCCACTGGTGGAGATAGACGATAGTGTGGCCAAGGCCAAGCCGATACGCTACCCCATGGCGGGGGGGGCAAGCCACCATGTGACCATGGGGGTCTACTCCGTGGCAGACGATAGGGTGGTATGGCTGCAGACGGGGGGCGCTGCAGACCATTACCTTACCAACCATGCCTGGAGCCCCGATGGGGATTTCCTCTACCTCGCCGAGCTGAACCGTGGGCAAGACACCATGCGGCTCAACTGCTACGATGCCCGCACGGGCGCATTTCACCACGAGCTTTTCCGCGAGACGAGCCCGCAGTACGTGGAGCCCCTGCATCCGCTAGAATTCGTGCCGGGCGGCAAAGGGCTATTCGTGTGGCAGAGCCAGCGCACGGGGCATAACCATCTGTACCTCTACCAGGAGTCGGGCAAGCTCGTTCGCGCGCTTACCGAGGGCGATTGGGACGTGCTAGACACCCATGGCTTTGCGCCCGATGGGAAGCACTACTTTGTAACGGGCAATGCGGATAACACCATAGGGCGCGATCTCTACGGAATAGCGGTAAGCAGCGGCAAGCGTACACGCCTCACGGACCAGGATGGGTATAACCAGGTGGTGGTGGATCTGGCCGGGAATCGCTTTGCGTCGCTTTGGACTGCGTTCAGCAATCCTGGAGGTGTGTATACTGGCTCGCTGAACGGCAGGAAGAACCATACGCTGCTCGTGGCAAAGAATCCGCTCCTTGCCTACCGAATGCCCGGGATTCGCCTGGTAACGCTAAAGGCCGCCGACGGTAAGACCGAGCTGTACGGGCGCCTCATAACGCCGCCCGACATGGACAGCTCGAGGCGTTACCCGGTGGTGGTGTATGTGTACGGAGGCCCCCATGCCCAGCTGGTGACAGACCGCTGGGTGGGCGATGCCCGCTACTGGGAGCTCCTCATGGCGCAGCGTGGCTACGTGGTGTGGGTAATGGACAATAGGGGCTCTGCGGGCCGTGGGTTTGCCTTTGAGCAGCCTATACATCGGCAGCTGGGCGAGGTGGAAATGGCTGACCAGATGGAGGGGGTAAAATACCTCAAGAGTCTGCGGTTCACCAATTCCGATCGGTTTGGAATTCACGGCTGGAGCTTTGGAGGGTTCATGTCGATGTCGCTCCTGCTGCGGCAGGGCAATACCTTTAGGGTGGCCGTGGTGGGAGGCCCTGTAACAGATTGGCGTCTCTACGAGGTGATGTACGGCGAGCGCTACATGGATACCCCCCAGGAGAATCCCAAGGGATACGCACGGGCCGATCTCAGGCGCTACGTGGAGAACCTAAAGGGAAAGCGGCTGCTCATGATCCATGGCTACATAGACGAGACGGTGGTACTGCAGCACCAGCTGCAATTCCTGAATGCCTGCGTAGCCGCTGGGCGCTATGAGGTAGACACCTTCATCTACCCTGGGCATCCGCACAATGTGAGGGGAAAAGACCGTGTGCACCTGATGAACAAGGTGACAGACTACTTTGAGGAATACCTTTAGCGGGCGCGGGGTGGCTAGGCGGAGCTGGGCATGCTCGCCTGGGTGCACCCGTTACAGTAAAAGGCCGGATGATGGAGCAGGACACACCGATAGAACACGTGGTGGAGTATCTGGTGGCGTGCATTGCGATGCTGGCCGAGGGGTTTGGCATCTCTATGCGCTCTGCCTATGAGTACCTTGACCAGTTCGGGGGGCTCGCCTACCTGCGCGATGGGTATGCGGTAGAACACCTGTTCTCGCTAGAGGATGCGGTGGATCACGCGCTGGAGGTGTGCGCAAGGAATGGAGGCCCTGAGCATGAGGCTTTACCACGGATCTACGCTGAAGATTGAGCGTATTGACCTCGGGTGTTCGAGGGGCGGGAAGGATTTCGGGCGAGGCTTCTACCTGTCAGATAACTATCCGCAGGCACTGGCATTTTCTGAATATGTTAGGAAACGTCGGGGTACAGGGGCGAATATTGTCTCGGTGAAATACCCCAGCTAGGTAGTAAACCCCAGCCCTGCGCGAACCAGGCCTGAGAAACGTACCCTGGAATGGTAAAGATCCTTGTGAACGTTGATTAGAGAGCATATAGCATGACGAGCATAGCGGAGCGGGATAGGCTGCAGGCTGCGATATGGAAAATAGCCAATGATGTGCGCGGCGCGGTGGACGGATGGGATTTCAAGCAGTTCGTACTCGGGACGCTGTTCTACCGGTTCATCAGCGAAAATTTCACTGCGTACATCGAAGGGGGCGATGCTAAGGTGCTGTATGAAAGTCAGCAAGACGAGGATATTACCCCAGATATCAAGAAGGATGCTATAAACACCAAGGGCTACTTCATCTACCCGAGCCAGCTGTTCGCGAATCTCGCCAGGCGCGCGGAAACGACCCCAGAGCTGAATGTGGAGCTGCGGGGGATATTCGACGCGATAGAGGGATCTGCTATAGGGCATCCCTCTGAGCGCGACCTCAAAGGGCTCTTCGCGGATTTTGACACCTCGAGCCCACGGCTTGGTGCTACCACAGAGGAGAAGAGCCGGCGGCTGATAGCCGTGATCAGGGGGGTGGCGGGGTTGGATTTCGGGGCCTTTGAGGAGAACCAGATCGACCTCTTTGGCGATGCTTACGAGTTCCTGATCTCAAACTACGCGGCGAATGCCGGGAAATCGGGCGGTGAGTTCTTCACCCCGCAGAATGTCTCCAAGCTCATTGCGCGACTGGCTCTGCATGGGATGCGGAAGGTGAACAAGATCTACGACCCGGCCTGCGGGTCGGGATCATTACTCCTGCAGGCGAAGAAGCAATTCGATGCGCATCTGATAGAGGAAGGATTCTTCGGGCAGGAGATCAACCACACCACCTACAACCTGGCGCGGATGAACATGTTCCTGCACAATGTGAACTACGATAAGTTCGACATCGCGCTGGGCGATACGCTGCTCAATCCGCAGTTTGGCGATCAGAAGCCGTTCGATGCCATCGTATCCAATCCCCCCTACTCGGTGAGCTGGGTGGGGGATAGGGACTCCTCCCTCATCAACGATGCGCGGTTCGCCCCTGCCGGAGTGCTGGCTCCCAAGTCGAAAGCCGACTTCGCCTTCGTGCTCCATGCGCTCAGCTACCTCTCGGGTAGGGGAAGGGCCGCGATAGTTTGCTTCCCGGGGATATTCTATCGGGGTGGGGCTGAGCAGAAAATCAGGAAGTACCTGGTGGATAGTAATTTCGTAGAAACTGTGATCGCTCTGCCGCCCAACCTCTTCTACGGCACCAGTATCGCCGTGAACGTGCTGGTACTCTCAAGGCATAAGGCTGATTGCCGTACCCAGTTCATCAATGCCAGCGGCCCAGAGTTCTTCAGGAAGGAGACCAACAACAATGTGCTCACCGATGCGCACGTTGCGCGCATCGTCAGGCTATTTGCCCAGAAGGAGGAGGTGCGGCACGTAGCCCATAGCGTAGAATACGAGCAGATAGTGGCGAACGATTACAGACTCTCGGTGGAGGCCTATGTAGAGCCAGAGGATACGCGAGAAGAAATTGATATCGCGCAGCTGAATGCGGAGATTGCGGCCCGCGCAGCGCGGATCAATCAGCTTCGGGCTGAGATAGATGCCATAACCCTGGGAGATAGTGGGATAGGCGGGTTGTGGGGGCTTTTGCGGGGATGCGAGGTGGAGTGGCGACCGCTGGGGGAGGTGGGAACCTTCGCCCGTGGACAAGGGCTACAGAAGCGAGACTTCACCCCAGCGGGGGTGGGTTGCATCCATTACGGGCAGATCTACACCCACTATGGGACTTGGGCGGAGGAGACCCTCGCGTTCGTTGCACCGGCTACAGCCAGCGGCCTATGCAAGGTACACCCAGGGGATGTGGTGATAACCAACACGAGCGAGAATGTCCGCGACGTGTGCAAGGCGGTGGCTTGGCTAGGGCGGGCAACGGTGGTGACCGGGGGGCACGCCACGGTATTCACGCCCGGGGAGGCTACACAGGGGAAATACGTAGCCTACTACATGCAGACCGAGTGTTTCGCCCGCCAGAAACGGCAGTACGCGCGGGGTTCGAAGGTTATCGACGTGTCTGCCGCTGACCTCGCTAAGATTCGTATCCCACTTCCCCCGTTGGCAGTGCAGGAGCGCATTGTTGGCATTTTAGATCGCTTCGCTTCGCTGGAAGCGGAGCTGGAAGCGGAGCTGGAAGCGAGAAAGTTACAGTACGCCTACTACCGTGACCACCTCTTCAACTCGCTGAAAGGGGAGAATAGCCCAGTTGACACAATAGAAAAAAACGGGAGGGACGACCATGGCACTCTATAGCACGATAGCCGAGATGGATCACTTCATCGTACTCGAAGAATACACGCGCCCCGGCATGCTGGCTGAGGAGGCCGCAGGCTACCAGAGCGAGGCGATGCTCGAACAAGATTTCATCGTTGGGCTACAGCGCCTGGGCTACGAGCGCATCCACCTGAAGAACCCCAGGGAGCTGCTGGCCAACGCCCGGGTGCAGCTGCAGGCGCTCAACGGGGTGGAGTTCACCGATGCCGAGTGGGAGCGTTTCGCACGGGGCTACCTCGACTGCCCAGGGGAAGGCCTTGTGGAACGGACACGCAAGCTCCACAATAACCATGTATGTGACTTCAAGTTCGACAATGGTCACCTCAAAAACATCTACCTGGTGGATAAGATCCAAATAGCCCGAAACCGTGTGCAGGTGATCAACCAGTTCGCGCAGACCGGTACGCACGCTAACCGTTACGATGTGACGATACTGGTGAATGGCCTCCCGCTGGTACAGGTGGAGCTCAAGCGGCGAGGCGTGGCGATACGCGAGGCTTTCTACCAGGTGCACCGCTACACCAAAGAGAGCTTCAACCACGAGAATTCTCTATTCCGGTACCTGCAGATCTTCGTGATCTCCAACGGGACCGATACCCGCTACTTCGCGAACACGGTCCAGCGCGATAGGAACAGCTTCCCCTTCACCATGAACTGGGCGGGCGCCAACAATAAGCCCATCAAGGATCTCGAGGATTTCACCACGACCTTTTTCCAGAAGAACACCCTGCTACAGGTGTTGCTCAAGTATTCAGTGTTCGACACCCGCAATACCCTCCTGATAATGCGCCCCTACCAGATAGCAGCCGTGGAGCGGATGCTCTGGAAGATCTGCAGCGCCCACGAGGCTAAAGCCTGGGCTACACCCGAGGGGGGAGGCTACATCTGGCACACCACCGGATCGGGCAAGACGCTCACCAGCTTTAAGGCGGCACAGCTGGCCTCCAAACTCGATTTTATCGACAGGGTGTTCTTCGTGGTCGACCGCAAGGATCTCGACTACCAGACCATGCTAGAGTACCAGCGATTCTCACCCGGCAGCGTGAATGGCTCGGAGAGTACCGCTGGGCTGAAACGAAACCTAGAGCGGTGGGATTGCAGGATCATCGTCACCACCATTCAGAAGCTCAACAACCTAATGCGTAGCGAGCGCGACCTGCCAGTCTACCATGAAGAGGTTGTCTTCATTTTTGACGAGGCACACCGCTCGCAGTTCGGCGAGGCGCAGCGAAACCTACAGCGGAAGTTCAAGAAGTACTACCAGTTCGGATTCACCGGGACACCGATATTCCGTGAGAATGCCGCTGGCGACAAGACGACACAAGACGTGTTTGGCCTCCAGCTGCATGCCTACATCATTACCGATGCCATACGCGATGGGAAGGTGCTGAAATTCAAGGTAGACTACAACGATGTGCGGCCGAAATTCAAGAAGCTGGAGGCCGAGCAAGACGAGGCGAAGCTCACCGCTGCCGAGAATCAAAAGCTCCTGCTACACCCAGATCGGATACACGAGATATCGCGCTACATCCTGCAGAATTTCAACATCAAGACGCATCGGAATCAGCCCGGGGTGCCAGGGTTCAATGCGATGTTCGCCGTCAACAGCATCGAGGCCGCCAAGCTCTACTACCAGGAGCTCAACCGCCTGCAGGAGGGGTGCGAAACGAAACTGAAGATAGCCACCATCTACTCCTACGCTCCAAACGAAGAGCAGGCCGCCGTGGGCGAGATTGCAGACGAGAGCTTCGACCCCTCGGCTATGGACTCCACCGCGAAGGAATTCCTGGCCAGAGCCATCGGCGATTACAACAAGATGTTCAAGACGAACTTCGGGGTGGAGGGCGGGGAGTTCCAGAACTACTACCGCGATCTCGCCAGGCGGGTAAGGGAGCAGGAGGTGGATCTGGTCATAGTGGTGGGGATGTTCCTCACAGGATTCGACGCCCCGCGGCTGAATACCCTTTTTGTCGATAAGAACCTCCGGTACCATGGCCTCATCCAGGCCTTTTCACGTACCAATCGGATATACGATGCCACCAAGGCCTTCGGCAACATCGTTACGTTTCGTAACCTGGAGCAGGCCACTATAGATGCCATCACCCTGTTTGGCGACAGGAATAAGCGGACTTTCATCCTCGAGAAGGGCTATCGGGAATACCTAGAGGGATTCCGCGATATAGTGAGCGGCGAGGCCCGGCGTGGCTACATTGAGGTGGTGCGCGATCTCAAGCGGAAATTCCCCCATCCTGAAGAGATCGTAACCGAAGAGGCCAAGCGGGAGTTTGTTGAGCTCTTCGGGGAGTACCTCAAGCTGGAGAATATACTGCAGAATTTCGATGAATTCGCCCACCTCAGAGCGTTCCAAGCCATAGATAAGGGGAATCCTGAAGAGGTGGAAAAATTCAGGCAGGCCAACTTTCTCACCGAGGGCGAAATAGAATCGATGAAGGGTATTGAAGTGCTGGAAGCCAGGAGATTGCAGGATTACCGTTCGGCCTACAACGACATTCGCCACTGGGTAGGCGCAGAGAGGAATGGTGCGGTAGAAAAAGCTTCGGGGGTAGATTGGAACGATGTTGTCTTTGAGGTTGAATTGCTCAAATCCCAGGAGATCAACCTCGACTACATCCTCGAGCTAATCCTTGAACGCAAGGGAGACACTATAGGGAAGGAGCTGCTAGTAGACGAGGTGCGCCGCATGGTGCGTGCCAGCGTGAGCAACAGGGCAAAGGAGGAGTTGCTAATCGATTTCATCAATGAAACCGACCTAGAGCCTATCACAACCAAAGAGCACATCGTAGAGGCCTTCTTCACCTTCGCCCAGGCCAAGATGCTCGAAGAATCCGCCGCGCTCATAGCAGATGAGAACCTGAACGAAGAGCCCGCCAATCGCTATATTGCCCTCTCGTTAAAGAGAGGGTACGCCAGCATGAACGGTACCGACCTCAATGAAACCCTCCCGCGTATGAGCCCACTCAGGCCAGAGTACCTCGTCAAAAAGCGGGGCGTATTCAGTAAAATCTCTGCCTTCGTAGAGAAGTATCGGGGAGTTGGCAGCCAGCTTTAATCCCTCAGTGATAGTATCCTTATGTCTAGCACCACGCCCATAAGTGACCACATCGGCCTCCGGCGCATCTGGGCCATAGCCTGGCCCATTATCATAAGCAGCGCCACGCAGACGGCGCTCAATGTGACCGACACCGCCTTCATAGGTCGGCTGGGGGCTATACCGCTCGGGGCAGGCGCCATTGGGGGTATTATCTACCTCACCGTCATCATGTTCGCCTGGGGTTTCGGGGTCGGCACCCAGATAGTGGTGGCGCGCCGGCTGGGCGAGGGGCGGGTCCGCATGGTGGGCCGAACGGTGACGCACGCCTTCATCTTCCAGTGGAGCATGGCGCTGGTGCTATTCACCGTGCTCATGGTGGGGCGCGAGCCGATAATGCGGCTGCTTGTATCGTCTGATGCTGTGCGGGGCGAGGCTGTAGGCTTTCTATCGTACAGGCTGTGGGGCATCTTCTTCGCGCACACCAACTTTGCCTTCCGTTCGCTATACGTGGGGCTGGGGCGCACCAAGATCCTCTCGCTCACCTCGGGGGTCATGGTGGCGGTGAACATTGTGCTAGACTACCTGCTGGTTTTCGGCATAGGGCCATTCCCAGAGATGGGGATACGGGGCGCGGCGCTAGCGTCGGTCGTTGCGGAGCTGTGCTGTACCGCGGTCTTTATAGTGGCCACCCAGATCAAGATTGATGCTAGGCGCTACAGCCTCTTCAGATTCCGAATATTGAGCTTTCGGCTAATCGGGCGGCTAATACGAGTGGCGATTCCCGTGATGGCGCAGAATTTCTTCACCATCCTCTCCTGGCTCCTCTTCTTCCTGATAATAGAGCGGTTGGGCGAATCTGAGCTGGCAACCTCAAACATCGTGCGCAGCCTCTACATCGTGATGCAGATCCCCCTCATGGGCTTCAACTCTGCCGCAAACACCCTGGTGAGCTACCAGATGGGGCGGGGTCGGGTAGATGATGTGGTCCCGCTTATCTGGCGGGTGGCCAGGGTGTGCCTCCTGCTGGTGGCGGTGTTCGTGGCCATACCGCTGCTATTCCCCGGCTGGGCGCTGAGCATATACACCGACCAGCCCGCGCTTATAGATATGGGGCGTCCGCTGATACCCATACTCGTAACCTCATCGCTCATCATGTCTATCGGTACGGTGCTATTCAGCGGCATATCGGGTACCGGGCGCACCAGCCATGCGTTCGCCATAGAGGGGAGTGTGGTGGTGGTCTACCTTGCCGTGGCGTTTACGCTCGGGAGCCTGCTGCACATGCCCCTGCGGGTGGTGTGGATGAGCGATGTGGTCTACTCCCTGCTCCTAGTGGGGGTGTGCCTGTGCTACCTGAAGTGGGGTAGATGGCGCGAGGCCAAGGTGTAGGCGGCAACGCTGGAACGTGCTTGCCCCCATTATCCGCACCAGGAAGCCCCGCTTTTTTAGGGGTAAAACCTATCAACAGAAGACGGTCAGTCCAAAGGAGGGCTGGCCGTCATTTTTTTTGCCTGAACCCCCGTAATTATCGGAGACCGTAGCGATGCGGCGTGCCGTGTAGCGCTTGGGAAGGCAGCGCGGTTGGCCCGGAAGCCCAAGAGCATTCGTTATTCTCGCAGATTATTCCTACCTTTGTTGCTGGGTTGCAATGCGGAATTCTTCGAACGGTTCTGCATTCAATCGGCAGATAATCAGCATGTAATATGCTACAGGTTGCCCACCTAAAAGGCTGCCGGTGGCATCTTACAATGGGGTATTGCCCGGCAAGCAAAGTCTAACAGATCTTACCATCGATGACCAACGAGCAGAGGGAACAAGCAGCGCAAGACTACTCAGCTACGAGTATACAGGTGTTGGAGGGGCTAGAGGCGGTACGGAAACGCCCCGCAATGTACATAGGCGATACGGGGTCGAAGGGGTTGCACCACTTGCTGAACGAGGTGGTGGATAACTCAATAGACGAGGCTCTGGCTGGCTACTGCGATACCATACACGTAACTATAAATGCGGACGGCAGCCTCACGGTGGCCGACAACGGGCGTGGAATCCCGGTAGACTACCACGAGAAGGAGGGGAAATCGGCCCTAGAGGTCGTGATGACGGTGCTGCATGCAGGGGGGAAGTTTGACAAGGGCTCGTACAAAGTCTCTGGCGGTCTGCATGGAGTAGGGGTGTCTTGCGTCAACGCGCTATCGGTTCGCCTGGTAGCCGAGGTGCACCGCGAGGGCAAGATATGGCGCATGGAGTTCTCGCGCGGGATTGCCACCACCCCCTTGCAGGAGGTAGGCCCGTGCAGCGACACCGGGACAATAGTGACCTTCCTCCCCGATCCGGAGATATTCACCCAGACCACCACCTACAGCTTTGAGGTGCTGGCCAGCCGTCTTCGCGAGCTCGCCTACCTCAATAAGGGCATCACCATCACCCTGACCGATATGCGCGACATGCAGCCTGGGCCAGATGGCAACCCTGCGCCCCACAGCGAGACCTTCCACTGCGATGAGGGGCTAAAGGGCTTTGTGGAATTCCTAGATGCCACCCGCAAGCCCATAGTGGAGAAGCCCATCTACATAGAGACCGAGCGGAATGGTGTGCCCGTGGAGATCGCTATGCAGTACAACGATAGCTACAGCGTGAACGAGCATTCATACGTGAACAACATCAACACCATAGAGGGTGGCACCCACCTGCAGGGGTTCCGTCTTGGGCTTACGCGTACCCTGAAGGCCTACGCCGAGGGGAGCGGCATGCTCGCCAAGCTGAAATTTGAGATCAACAGCGAGGATTTCCGCGAGGGGCTTACGGCCATCATCTCCGTTAAGGTGGCAGAACCCCAGTTCGAGGGGCAGACCAAGACCAAGCTGGGTAACCCCGAGGTAACGGCAGCCGTGAGCCAGGCGGTAAGCGAGGCTCTCAGTGCCTACCTAGAGGAGAACCCCAAGGATGCCAAGGCCATAGTGAACAAGGTGATAGTGGCCGCCGAGGCCCGCAACGCTGCCCGCAAGGCCCGCGAGATGGTGCAGCGGAAATCTGCCCTCTCTGGCGCGGGGCTCCCCGGCAAGCTGGCAGACTGCACCGAGAAGGACCCCGTGCGCACCGAGCTCTTCCTGGTGGAGGGCGATTCGGCAGGGGGCACGGCCAAGCAGGGGCGCGATAGCAAGTTCCAGGCGATACTCCCCCTCCGCGGCAAGATCCTCAATGTGGAGAAGGCATTGCAATCCGCCGCGTTCACCAATGAGGAGATCCGTAGCATGTTCATGGCGCTCGGCGTGAAGATTGGCAACGAGGAGGACAGCAAGGCCATAGATCTCAGCGGATTACGCTATAGCAAGGTGATCATCATGACCGATGCCGACGTGGATGGTTCGCACATCGCCACGCTCATCATGACCTTCTTCTACCGCTACATGCACGAGCTTATCCAGCAGGGGCATCTCTACATAGCCACCCCGCCGCTCTACCTGGTGAAGTATGGCAAGAAGCAGCAGTACTGCTGGACAGAGCCCCAACGCATGGCGGCCATAGCCGAGTATGGGCAGGGGGGCAAGGAGAGCGCGGTGCAGGTGCAGCGATACAAGGGGCTGGGCGAGATGAACGATGAGCAGCTCTGGGAGACCACCATGAACCCGGAAACCCGGCTGCTACGGCAGGTAACCATCACCAGCGCGGCAGAGGCCGATCGTATCTTCAGCATGCTCATGGGCGAGGATGTGCCGCCACGCCGCCAGTTCATAGAAGACCACGCGAAGTACGCAAACCTGGATGTGTAGGGAGTGTGAATACTGAAAATACCAATACATACGGTGTTGCTACAGCCGTATCGCTGGTTAAGAATTTAGGCCATTTCAGCATTTCCAAAGGAGGGCGCAAACGGAGTACCGATTGTGAAAAGGACGGATTCGTACACCACCATCGACCTCTTCGCGGGGATAGGAGGCATAAGGATGGGCTTTGAAGCCTGCGGGTGCCGAAACCTATTCTCTTGCGAATGGGATAAGTACGCAGCCGCCATGTACGAAGCCAACTTCGGGAAAAGGCCATTTGGCGACATTAACGATGGTTACAGGGATTTCCAGACAGCTTTACGATCAATATTCCCTACAGCCAAGCTCGGCGTGTTGCTGGCAATTCGGTGCGCGTACCCGTGGTGGCCGCAATCGCCGGGGAGGTGGTTCGGAGCTTGAGGGAAGGGGTTTGCACGCATGACCTCAGGCGAGAGGCTTATGCTCATTAGGAATTGTTCTTGTTAGACATTCAAAAAAAAGAATCGTTATGAAGCGAATTTTCTGTGTGGTGGCTTTGCTCTTGTTAGCAGGGGCTGTGTGGGGTCAAGAACCCGCTACTGAGCCGAAGAGCAAGGTTGGGAGCTTGATTGCCAAAACGGGCAGCATGACCCAAGTCGAATACCTCTCCTATGATGCTATTGGTGCGATTGGCGTCGCTCCTTTGGTAGTGACTGATCTGAGGAATGGGGAGATGCACGGGAGCCTATCATTTCGGGTGTCCATTGCCAATTATGCCAATCCTACCCATCCCATAGTTCACTATACATACCTTGATTACGAAGAGATTGATTCCTGCATAAAGGTATTGCAGTACGCAAAGGCCAAACTTCTACGGGTAAAGCCGCGCCACTTCATAAAAGCGATGTACCACGCAACCCAAGGGACGGAGATCGGTGTATTTTGGGGTGGTGGTCTTTTTGGCCCGAAGTGGAAGATTTATGTAAAACCTTGGTATAAGGATCTTGACGGGGCTGCTACGGTGAGTGCCGATGAATTTGATAGGTTCATAGGCCTACTAGAGACATCCAAATCACTGCTAATGAATCGATTGGGATTGGATACAGCTAATACTTCGGCATCCCCTGCCCAGCAGTAGAAAGCCTTCTCTATCTCG
>LIIK01000021.1 GCA_001421095.1 Candidatus [Bacteroides] periocalifornicus
ACGGCGATGGTACGGCGAAGGTGTATCTGATATACCTGGATTATGGGTTGGGATTGCCAGTAGGCACGCCGTATTCTCGCTATCTTTTGGGTATCAAAATAGGGCGAGCCGTGCGGTTCGCCCTATTGGATGGGAAACGAGAGGATAAATCGGTTATTAATCCGATTTATTCCTTCATCTTTATGTGTAGATTATCTACCTAATCCTACAGCCTAGTGCCCTTGCAACGTGGAATGATAGCCCTCGGAGCAATTGCCCTGCTGAGGTGGCTGCTGGGGTGAGGTCCATGGTCGCTTCTCCCTGCAGCCCGAGGTATATTCGCCGAGTTACCCCTACCCAGTACCGGAATCCGCCGTTGAGCTCCCCAACTAGGGTTACCCGGGCGAGCCAGTATCCTTGGAGGAGAGGATCCTTGAAACGATTTCGGTGGGCCAGGCGGATGTTGAGGCAGGGCCCTAGACCCATGAAGAATTCTATCGGGTCTCCCCTGTGGTATAGTCGGTATAGGGTGCTGGTTGATAGGTAGGTAGCACGCTCTTCTTGGTGGATTACGCTTTCCCGAAAGTCCTCCATTGCGCGGTATTCCGTAGCACCCCCCTCTTGGCGCACCGAGAGCGAGCTGAGAAGGGAAAAGTGGGGATGTTCCCAGTACTCAATCCCGGCCGTTGCCATGAAAGTCTGGATGTATTCACCCAGCGGTTGCACTTTGGTTCCCAGCATCCTAGCGTGCGAGAGGCCGCCCGTGAGGCTTACGATTTGCCCATTGGCCATTGAGGTTCCCGTTGCAGCGAAGAGGAAGTATGCAATGCGTAGGAGATGGATTGCTCTCATGATCGGGGAGGTTAAGCGATGTTCAGGGGTACACTGTGGGAATAATCGGTAGGGGAGAGGTTTATTTTTTGAGGGAGCTAGCCATTTGAATTTGTTTAGCTTTTATAAAACTATGAATCTTTTCCCGATTATCCAAATGGCCCTTACCCTCGCCTCGCATTATTTTTCTACCTTTGCCCGATTAGTTTTGCAGAAGAGAGAGTGGCTACAAACCCTATAGTTCCATGACTTCCAACGAGATACGGCAGGCATTCCTCGATTTTTTTGCGGCTAAAGGGCACACCGTTGTCCCCTCGGCGCCGATGGTGATCAAGGGCGACCCAACCCTCATGTTCACCAATGCGGGGATGAACCAGTTCAAGGATATCATCCTGGGCAATGTGCAGCCCCGGTGGCGGCGAGCAGTCGATTCGCAGAAGTGCCTGCGGGTCTCGGGCAAGCACAACGACCTGGAGGAGGTGGGGCATGATACCTACCACCACACCATGTTTGAGATGCTGGGCAACTGGAGCTTTGGCGACTACTTCAAGCGGGAGGCGATAGCCTGGGCGTGGGAGCTGCTGGTGGAGGTGCTGGGGATAGATGCTGACAGGCTGTACGTTACGATATTCAAGGGCGACCCTGCGCATGGGGTGCCGCGCGACGATGAGGCCTACGAATTCTGGGCGCAGCACATAGATAGGGCGCGGATTCTGGAGGGTTCGGTGAAGGATAACTTCTGGATGATGGGTGATACGGGCCCTTGCGGTCCTTGCTCTGAGATACACATCGACCTCAGGCCAGAGGCCGAGCGGGCGAAAATCCCTGGCAAGGAGCTGGTGAATCGGGATAATCCGCTGGTGATAGAGATCTGGAATCTCGTATTCATGCAGTACAATCGCAAGGCCGACGGACATCTAGATCCCCTGCCAGCCCACCATGTGGATACGGGCATGGGATTCGAGCGGCTCTGCATGGTGCTACAGGGCAAAACCAGCAACTATGACACCGATGTGTTCCAGCCTCTTATAGCCTTTGTGGCAGGGCTGGCTGGCGTGTCCTACGGGGCAGATTCCCGGGTAGACGTTGCGCTAAGGGTGGTGGCAGACCACACCCGGGCAGTGGCCTTTTCAGTTGCTGATGGGCAGCTACCCTCCAATAACAAAGCGGGTTACGTGATTCGCCGTATCCTGAGGCGGGCGGTGCGCTACGGATACTCGTTCTTGGGATTCAGAGAGCCGTTCATGTGTAAATTGGTGCCTGAGTTGGCAGCGCAAATGGGGGCGAGCTACCCTGAGTTGGTTCGCCAGAAAGAATTGATTGTTAGGGTTGTAGAAGAGGAAGAAACAGCATTCTTACGGACGCTGGAGGCCGGTATCAAGCTGCTCAACACCCACATTGAGGGGCTGAAGGCCGAGGGGAAATCGCAACTCGGGGGCGAGGCGGCCTTCACCATGTATGATACTTTCGGCTTCCCTATAGACCTCACCGAGCTCATACTCAGGGAGAATGGGCTTACGGTGGATCTCGAGGGGTTTGATGCCTGCATGGCGCAGCAGAAGGCACGTTCGCGTGGGGCAGCTGCCGTTACTACGGGCGACTGGGTGGAGATTCGCCCGGGGGGTGAAACCGAGTTCGTGGGCTACGATGCCCTTGAGGCTGAGGTGCGTATACTCCGCATGCGGCAGGTGGAGGCAAAGGATTCCATCCAGTACCAGCTGGTGCTGAATCGCTCACCGTTCTACGCAGAGCAGGGGGGGCAGGTAGGCGATACGGGTACGCTAACCTCTGCCAATGAGGTGGTTAGGGTGCTCGATACCATTAAGGAGAACGGGCTCCCGATCTGTGTGGCCGACCGATTTCCCGATAATCCAGAGGTTGAATTCCATGCTGCGGTGAATGTGGAGGATAGGCTTAGTACTGCCTGCCACCACAGCGCCACGCACCTAATGCACTTTGCCCTCCGGCGGGTGCTGGGCACGCATGTGGAGCAGAAGGGCTCGTTGGTGGAGCCAACCCATCTTCGCTTTGATTTCTCGCATTTCCAGAAGGTTACGCCCGAGGAGCTGAGGCGGGTGGAGGAGATGGTGAACCGTATGGTGCGGGCTGCGCTGCCGCTGGAGGAGTTCCGCAGTATCCCGATAGCTGAGGCGAAGGCTAAGGGGGCAATGGCGCTGTTCGGCGAGAAGTATGGCGATAGGGTGCGGATGATCAAGTTTGGCGAATCGCTGGAGCTCTGCGGCGGTACGCACGTCCAGAATACGGGGAATATTGGGCTGTTTCGCATCACGTCGGAGTCGGCCATCTCGGCTGGGGTGCGCCGTATAGAGGCGGTATGCGCGGGTGTGGCCGAGCAGCGAGACTACGAGATGGATGCGCAGCTGCAGGATATGGATGGGCTACTGCGCGGGCAGGGGAATCCGCTCGGCGCGCTGCAGCGTTTGATGACAGAGCACGCAGAGCTTAAGCATAGCCTGGAGGGCCTACGTAAGCAGCAGCTCCAGCAGCGGGCCAAAGAGCTGTTCAATGCGGGCGAAAGGCGTGGCGGCGTAATGCTGGTAAGGGCGCTGCTACAGGATACCGCGCCAGACGATCTGAAGGAGCTCGCGATGGCCATTCGCGCTATGGGGCCAGATGTGGCCGTGGTGCTGGGTGGGGTAGATGCCGGGAAACCTTCGCTGGTGGTTGGCATAGCGGAGAACCTCGTGGCAGCCAAGGGTTACCATGCTGGGCGGCTGGTGAAGGAGGCGGCCAAGCACATACAGGGGGGCGGTGGCGGACAGCCTGGTTTTGCCCAGGCGGGGGGTAAAAATGCCGAGGGGCTACAGGCCGCGGTGGAGGAGGCTGTGAAGGGGCTGTAGCCATGCGGCATCTCGCCCCGTTGGAGAGCATTTAGACGTTTGCGCGTTGGTGGGGTTCAGGCGGTGCGGTATAGACAAATGCCCTGTAACAGCCTAGTGCGGCACAAGATCTGGGGAAACTTTTTGCGATACTGTCTACCGAGACCTCGGCTAATGCTCCGTATGGATTCAATCTTTTTGGCGGCTTTCTCCTTATCTTGTGGTAGATGGTTTTTAGTTTGGCAATTCAATTTATCGAATACAGTAGCAAAGTGGCGTGTCGCATCGTTGGCGTATTGCGTCGTTTAAGCGGGTTTTGCAGGGGGCAAATTTCTATCGCTCGGGTGCAGCCATCATCTAGCCTATGTTTAATGAATATTTACACACGTTATCAGTATGTCTTTGCCCCAAATGAAGGCTGTAGCCGAGCTGCTCAACCCTCATTCTCCTTACCATTTTCTCATCCCTTCGTACCAGCGTGGCTATCGGTGGACGCGAGAGCAGGTGGGCGACCTGCTGAGCGATATATTGGAGTTTGCCTGCCCGGAGGGCGGTAATGCGGGGGCTACTACCTATTGCCTGCATCCCCTAGTGGTGAAGCGGCGAAAATGGCTGCAGGGCAATGGGGAGATAGAGGGTTGGGAGGTGATAGATGGCCAGCAACGGCTTAGCACGCTCCTTCTCTTGATACAGGTGCTCCTGCCTGGATACGAAATGGCCGCTGGAGTGGCGCCCTACTCCCTGCACTGCCTCGCCCTATGCGAGCTATGCAGGGTGGAGAATTGGGTGAAGCTGCGAGAAGAAGCGCAACGTTGCTACGAGCTGCTGGAACGTGAGGAGTGCGAGCTGAACCCGGAGCGTTTCGGCAAGCTTTACCAGAGTGTAATGTTGCTGGAGGATGCCCAAGCCGAGGAGAGGATGGGTAGGGTGAAGGGGAAGAATGGGCAGGCGGATAGGATGTCTCTGGATAAGAATGCGATAGGCAATCAGACCTTGCTGAATAGCAGGCAGAATGGGGCGCTGGGCAATGCCCTTTTCTCTACGAAGCAGCAGAGTGTGCTGGAGGCCAGCGCCAAGGGGCAGCTGATACTCCCCCTTACCCTTGAGGTCTTCGGCAAGCTGTACACCAAGCGTAAAGATTCTGCCGGGCGTTGGAAGAATGCCTGGACTAGGGAGGATGCGCAGATCTACCGCGCACGGCTGATTGAGCTGCTGGGTGGTTTCCTCCGGCAAAATCTATCTGCAAGCAGCGAATGAAGAGGATGCGGTTTGCAGAGGACGAGTTGCTTCACCTCTGCTCTGTGCATAATCGGCAGGTTCTATGGCGGTACGGGGAATGAGCTTTTTACAGTTGGTGGCGAAGTCCATGACAGAGATCCCAGTAATCCAGCGTGATTATGTTCAGGGGGTCGATACTCCATCGATAGCCAGAGTGCGTGATCGGTTTGTAGACGACCTGTGGGCAGCGCTGACCAATCTGGAGGCTAAGCCCCTCCACCTCGATTTTATCTACGGGGTGGAGCGCCAGGAGGGGCAGCAGAAGATTTTCGCCCCGCTCGACGGGCAGCAGAGGCTTACCACGCTATTCCTGCTGCATTGGTATCTTTGCCCTGCCACACAGCGTGGCTGGATGCACCGCGGGGAGAGGAGTGTCTTGCGCTATAAGGTCAGGGATACGTGCCAGGCCTTTTGCCAGGAGCTGTGCCAACATCAGCCCGCGGAGTTCGAAGGAGGCGCATATAGCGGCCTTAGGGAGGCTATACTTGATGCTGCATGGTTTTTGCGGGAGTGGCAATACGACCCCAGTGTGAGAGGCTCAAGAGTCTGGAGGTCACTCGGCAGCATGATGCTCGGCTGATTCGGAGTGTGCTCTCTCGGCTGCCAGTGCCAGATGAAGGGAAGGATTACGAAGGGCTCTATAATCTGGAAGGGCTATTTGCTAATACCCCGAGCAATTGGCGCAGGCTGCTTACCGACCCCAGTTGGCGTGAGGCTGTGGCGCCGCTGCTGCGGGGTAAAACCGAGGTGGAGGAGAATCCGGCGCATCCGCAATTGCTGCGTAGGCTTTATGCTACTGAGCTGCTTGAGTTTGTGGTGCAGCAGCGTAATGCCTCCAAGTATCGTGTCTATCAGAATGGGCATAATTCACTCTACCCAAGGTTTGCGAAAAGCGGCATTGCGCTCGACTACGAGCTGCGCGATAGCACGCTCTATGACTGGATTCATAACAGGCTCGTGCAGTGCGCATTCGGTAGGGAGCAGCAGAAGCTGTTCCTCAATACGAAGTTCTTCTGGGGATGGGATATCTGGTTCACGATGGAGAGAGGGGGAAGGCATCATCGGTTCTGCTGGCGATTTCTCCACAGGGATATCGTGCAGGAGGTGGAAGTCGGGGCTGAACTGAGGCTGAGAGTGCTGGTTAGAAGCCATGAGATGCAGGGTAAGGATTCGAGGGCAATATGTGACCTGCTGCTTAGCCGTCTTAGTGGCCAGAGAGTAATTATTAGGCACGGGGAGCGATAGCGCGGTTTAACAGCAATCGCACGGATCTCCTGAAGGAGCGGAGAGTACAGCCGACGATTATTGGCAGCAGGAGCGGCCCAATTTTGCCATTCCCTCCTTTTTCATTACCTTCGTCCGTCAATATCTACATGCTACGCACATGGGCAGAAGGCTGTATTTGCACACGTTTATGGTTCGTATATTGCTTGTATCCACGCTGTTGGTGCTGATCCCTCGTGCGCTCTTCGCCCAGTTATACCTCAAGCCGCAGGGGGCAACGTTCGACACGCTCACCCGCTACTCACAGGGCAATCAGCAGGATACGATATCGATTATACCCAAGGCGATAGATAAGGATAACCCGGCAGAACTGCAGGTTTGGAGGGGTGACAATGTCCCCACGAAGCTCATCCTGAGCTATTGGGAATATAGGGGGGGGCGGAGGGGCTCTTTCAAGAGAATCGATTCGGTAGAGAATGCTGCTAGCCACACCTTTAGCGTCATGCAGCCAGGGGGGTATCGGGTTGCCTCTATCCGGGGTACAGACACGCTCTACCGTACCGTATGGCTCTTTGCCGACGATGTGAAATTGCTCAGGGTGATTGCAGATAACGGCTGTAATGGGCTGCATCTCCAATCGGAATTTTCACCCGATTTCCAGACCATCCGCTACGATAAATTCACCTATTACGACCTTAGCCAGCCGCGGCCCTTTGAGATCCCAGACCTCGGGCAGGCCTACTTCAAGCGGCTGGAGTGGGGCAAGGAGGGCAAGGGACTGCTGGATCTCCACGGGCACTCGCCCCGTATAGCCGATCCGCCACCATCAGACTCGGGGGTCTATACCCTCAAGGTTACCAACGTGTTCGGGAGGGTGCTAGAGGCGAAAACTGGCAAGCTCCCCCCGGTGGCGGTGCAGGCTAAGCTGACGATAGATGTGGATAAATCACCCCTTGGCGGAACGCCATCCTGGAGCGGTATGGGAACGCATCCCAAGGGGGAGTCGCCCCTCCGTATCAGGCTCAGGAGCGAAGGGAAGAATGCCGATTCCCTCTACTTCACCGTGCGGAATGATCGGCGGGCGGTGCGCGAGGGTAGGGCAGACACCATTTTCCACCAAGGGGTAGCCGCAGCCTCGCTCCTAGAGGTCTACCCTAGCTATGAGATCTTCACGGCGGGCAACTACACCGCGATCCTTAGGGCTAAGAACACCTCTTCGGGCTGCACAGACACCTCCAATGTGGTAATCCAGGTTGACTCCTCCCTTATCTCCACCCAGGCCATCCCGAATGTCTTCTCGCCCAATGGGGACGGGGTGAATGACCTCTTCAAGTTCCTAGAACCCGAGAAGAATGTGCGGGCTGTGAAAGATTTCACCATCACCATAATGAACCGTGGCGGGCAGACCCTCTACCGCTACCGTGGCGATGCCCTCCGCTGGCCAGGGTGGAATGGCAAGCGCAATAACGATGGCGCAGAGTGCGGCACTGGGGTGTACTTCTACGTGATACAGGCCAAGGGGTATGACGGTAAGCAGTTCAACGGGGCTGAGTACAAGGGTTTTGTGCACCTTTTCAGGTAAGTCAACTAGTTTGAAATCATATTGTTAACAGGTAGGACTCTGTGAGTCCTGCCTGTTTTTTCATTGCGAATTGTAACTTTTCATTATGCTTCACCGTCATAGTACTGTACGATGCAAAGTAGATAGCATTGAGTTGTATCTAGTTTGTGCAAGGTGGTATGATGGTTAAATAATAAAAATAGGCTGATAATGAGACGGAAAATGTACATATTCACCATCTTTCACATCTTTTTGCTGATAGCTGTGCGGGGGTTCGCCCAAGATTCGGTTCACTACACCCTCCGCGGGCAGGTTCTGGATGGCAATGGCTACCCTGTGGAGTTCGCCACGGTGAGCCTGACCGATACCCTGCAGCGGGCCGGTGCGATAACCGCCGCCGATGGGGCTTTTAGCCTGCAGGTATCCGAGGGGCGACATACCCTGCAGGTTCGGTGCATTGGCTTTGAGGAGCAGATGGTAACCGTAGATGTGAATGCAGATACCGAGCTGCCCAAGATCATCCTCAAGACCTCGAATACAGAGCTGGATGCTGCCATAGTGCAAGCCAAGCGCCCCGTGGTAACAAGAGCTGTGGACAGGGTGATTCTGGATGCCCGCAGCCTGAGCAGGGCGAGTACCAATGCCCTCGACCTCCTGAAGCATGCCCCCGGCGTGCTGGTGGATATGCAGGGGAATGTGAGCGCTGTGGGCAAGGGAAAGGTGATAGTGCTGGTGAATGGGCGCGAGCAGCACATGGAGGGTGCGGAGCTGGCCAACTATCTCCGAAACCTTAGGTCTGCCGACGTGGCAACCATTGAGGTAATGACCACCCCGCCCGCGAAGTATGCAGCAGAGGGCGATGCGGGAATTATCAACATCGTGGAGCGGAAACGCCTTACCGACTACTTCGGCGGCACGGTGAGCGATAACCACTACAGCTCCCTAGGCCAGACGAACGATGCTGCGCTCAGCCTCAAGTACAAGGGGGGCGCCCTCTCGCTCTACGCCAATGCGACCCTAGGGCTGGGTACTCGTATCACCGACTACACCACCCTGCGGACCTTTGCAGACCAGGCTTGGAGAACCGAGACCCGGCAGCGTAACAATAACTACTACCTCAATGCCAAGGTGGGCGGTGACTATAGCATCTCCCAATCATTGGAGGTGGGGGCTTACTATTCCTTCTTTGACTTCACCCCGCACGAGGACATTACCCAGAACACGGCAATCGCTATAGGCGGTGCGCCGTACGGGGAGTATACGGCCCATAACGATGCTCGCTACACCATGCGGCGCCACAATGCGAACCTCCACCTCTCCAAGGAGTTTGAGAGTGGGCAGGAGCTGGAGCTGGAGGCCGATTACGTGTGGAATAGAATTCGGCATAGTGCCGATTATCAGGCTAAGGGGATTCGTCCCTACCGCTTCCGCAACGGGCTAGATCGGGGGGCTGGTATCCTCTCCACACGCTTGGATTTCACGCTCCCCATCAGCAAGCGGATGAGGCTAGAGCTGGGGGCAAGCTACGTGAATGCCCAGACTGACAACCAGACCGACTACCGCGACCGCCCAGGCATTGCCGACCAGCATGACTACTTCAGCTACACCGAGGGCGTGGCAGGGGCGTATGCCGACCTCATGCTGAGGCTACACCCCAAGTTCACCGCCAAGCTCGGGCTGCGCGATGAGGTTACCCATACGCACGGGCAGCAGAAGAGCGGGAGTGGAAGGGATTTCAAGCACCTGAGGAACAACCTCTTCCCCACGCTCTTTGCCCGCTACACGCCAGCCGAGAACCATGTGCTGAGCCTAAGCGCCTCTACCCGTATCCGCCGGCCGTCGTTCTTTGCCGTGAACCCCTTCCTCTTCTACCAGAGCCAGTACCAGTATTGGGTGGGTAACCCTGAGCTACAGCCTGCCTACGCTGTGAATGGCCAGCTATCCTACACATTCCGCAATAATCTGAACGTGGGGTTCTCCTACCGGATCACCACCAACGGCATGGAGCAGATCGCCACCACTGACCACGCTACGGGCATCACCCGCGCCGAGTGGCTCAATGGTACTACCACCCAGCTCTACATACTGCAGGGACGCTACACCTGGGCCCCGGCCTTCTGGTTTGAGGGGATGCTCTACCCAAGCCTCTACTACCTCACCTCCAGCACCAAGCTCCTAGGGCTTCCCCGCTGGGCGGCCAAGTGGAACTACCTGGTATATGGCTCGGCTACCTTCTACTTCAACCGGGCGCAGACCATAAGTCTAGAGGTGAATGCGCAGGAGGCCAGTGCTGAGCGCTATGTGAATGAGACCACGTTCCGCCGGTTCTACCTCGGGGCTGGTGCTAAGTGGGTAACCCTCAAAGGGAAATTGATTCTTGGGGTGAAGGCCTACAATATCATCGCCACGAATACTGGGAGCCGTGAAGAAACTCCGGGCAGCCAGGTGATAGAGAACACCTACCCCCAACCACTACTGCTCAATTTCTCGGTGAGCTACAGCTTTGGGGGGACAATTAAGACCCGGGAGTACCGCTCCATGAATAGGGAGACCGTGGGGAGAATCTAGGACGAAATCCTTTTCGATAGGGAGGATTTTGAATAGGGTATCTGCAATTAACAAATCCCGTGCAACGAACTATGCGTTGCACGGGATTTTTGTAGTGCTATATACTCTCAGCCCTGCCCTTTGGGCTGCGCGCTATTTGGGCCGCATGAAGATCTGGATGGGCACCCCCTGGAATGGGAACGCCTCGCGGATCTTATTCTCCAGGTAGCGCTTGTAAGGGGCTTTCACGTATTGGGGGAGGTTGCAGAAAAAGGCAAAGGCGGGCCAGGGAGTGGGGAGCTGGGTTACGTACTTAATGCGGATGTATTTCCCCTGGACTGCTGGTGGTGGCACGGCCTCTATAGCCGGGAGCAGTGCCTCATTGAGCTTGCTGGTGGGTATACGCTGCCGACGGTGCTCGTAGACCTCTATGGCGGCGTCTAGCACCTTCAGAAGCCTCTGCTTGGTGATGGCCGAGGTGAAGTAGATCGGCACATCGGTAAAGGGCGCTATCTCCTGCTGAATGCGGGCGGTGAACTCCTCGGTGGTGTGGGTATTCTTCTCTATCAAGTCCCACTTGTTCACCACTATCACAATGCCCTTGCGGTTACGCTGGATAAGGTCGAAGATCGTTTGGTCTTGCCCCTCAAAACCCCGCGTGGCGTCAATCACCAGCAGGCAGACGTCTGAGAGTTCCACGGCCCGTATAGCGCGGATTACGGAGTAGTACTCTAGGTCCTCGTTCACCTTGGCGCGCTTGCGCAGGCCCGCGGTGTCTACCATTATGAAATCGTGCCCGAACTTATTGTAGCGCGACCCTATGGCATCGCGGGTGGTGCCGGCTATGGGGGTTACAATGTTGCGCTCTTCACCCACTAGGGCGTTGACCATGGACGATTTCCCGACGTTTGGGCGCCCCACTATGGTGATGCGGGGCAGGTGGTCATCGGCCTCTATCTCCCCCTGGGGTAGTAGCGAAACCACGCGGTCGAGAAATTCGCCCGTGCCCGTGCCGTTGATGGCCGATATGGGGTAGGGATCGCCCAGCCCCAGGCTGTAGAATTCGTAGGCATCGGCCCTGCGCACATTATCATCCACCTTATTCACCACCAGCACGGTGGGCTTGCCGGCCTGGCGAAGCATGAGGGCTACCTGGCTATCGAGGTCGGTTACCCCGGTTAGCACGTCCACCACCAGCACCACCACGTCGGCCTCCTGGAGCGCAATCTCGGCCTGCTTGCGGATTTCGCGGTCGAACATCTCATCGGAGTTGGCCACGTAGCCCCCGGTGTCTATCACAGAGAACTCGGTACCAATCCATTCCGTGCGCCCATATATTCTGTCTCGGGTAACGCCAGACTGCTCATCGACAATGGCGGCACGGTGGCCCACCAGGCGGTTGAAAAGGGTCGATTTCCCCACATTGGGGCGGCCTACAATGGCCACAATACCTGCCATAAGAGTAGAGATTTTCAATAGAAAAACGAGGCAAAGGTAGGGAAAATGGCGAGATTCCGGGCAATTTCGTTACATTTGCAGCCCAGTAAAGAACAAAATGCTTTGCGGTGGCGTTTGAAAAAAGGGACATTGTAAAGCGGATGTTGGGAGGAGAATACGATGGAGATCATGGTGAATGGGCAGCCCCAGTCCATGGCTGCGGGGAGCACGGTGGCAGATATCGCCGAGGCCCGCGAGCTGGTAGGCAAGGGCGGTGTGGCCATAGCGGTGAATGGCGCGGTGGTACGCCAGGCCGACTGGCCTCGCAAGCGGCTTGAGGAAGGGGATAAGGTGGTGATACTGACGGCTGTGCAGGGCGGGTGAGGGGCTTGGGTTCAGGGAACGGAGGCGTGCGGGTGAGGGGGGAGGAGGAGCTGGCAATGGGCGCTCATCTGCCGCTAGAGGGAGTTTTACGCATAATCAATCCGTTAATTCGGTAGAAATATAATGGAAGAATTGCACTGCTGTGCCTACAATACGCAGGCGCCAATAGAGGGGTCGGTAAAGGTGTACATCCCCAGCGAAAAGGACCCACGGGTGCGGGTGCCAATGAGGCGTATTGACCTGGAGCCCACAAGCTTTAGACCCGGGGAGGAGATCACGAATCCCCCGGTGTACGTGTATGATACCTCGGGCCCTTTTACCGATCCGGAGGTCTCTGTAGATATAACCGAGGGCCTGCCCAGGCTGCGGGAGGCCTGGATAGCCGAGCGGAATGATACGGTAGAACTCGAGGAACTCTCCAGCGAGTATGGCCGTATGCGGTTGGCCGACAAGGGGCTCGACTACCTCCGTTTCCCCCATGTGCACCGCAAGCCCCGCAAGGCTAAGCCAGGCTGCCAGGTAACGCAGATGAGCTACGCCAAGCGGGGGATAGTGACGCCGGAGATGGAATTCGTGGCGGTGCGCGAGAACCAGAACATGGAGGCTATGCACCATGCCTACGGGCGGGGGGCTATGCCCGAACCGATAACCGGGGAGTTCGTGCGGAGCGAAATCGCAGCCGGGAGGGCGATACTGCCAGCCAACATCAACCACCCCGAGATGGAGCCGATGATCATTGGCAAGCGTTTCCTCACCAAGATCAACGCCAATATCGGCAATTCGGCCATCACCTCCACCATCCATGAGGAGGTGGAGAAATCGGTGTGGGCCTGCCGCTGGGGGGCAGACACGGTGATGGACCTCTCCACCGGCGATAATATCCACGAGACCCGCGAGTGGATTATCCGCAATTCGCCAGTCCCCATAGGCACGGTGCCCCTCTACCAGGCGCTGGAGAAGGTGAATGGTAACGTGAAGGCGCTGAGCTGGGAGGTCTACCGCGACACGCTCATAGAGCAGGCAGAGCAGGGGGTAGACTACTTCACCATCCATGCCGGGGTGCGGAAAGACTACATCCCCTATACGGCAGATCGGGTAACGGGGATAGTATCGCGTGGAGGCGCTATAATGGCCAAATGGTGCATGCTCTACAAGCAGGAGAATTTCCTCTACACGCACTTCGATGAAATCTGCGATATTCTGGCCGATTACGATGTGGGCGTATCGCTGGGCGATGGTTTACGGCCGGGGTCGATAGCCGATGCCAACGATAAGGCGCAATTCTCTGAGCTGGAGACACTTGGCGAGCTGGCCAGCCGCGCTTGGGCTAAAGGGGTACAGGTGATGATAGAGGGCCCTGGGCACGTGCCAATGGACAAGGTAGCCATCAATGTAGAGCTGGAGGAGAAGGTATGCCATGAGGCGCCCTTCTACACCCTAGGCCCCCTGGTAACCGATGTGGCGCCAGGGTATGACCATATCACCTCGGCCATAGGCGGGGCGCTCATAGGGTGGCGCGGGACGGCGATGCTCTGCTACGTTACCCCCAAGGAGCACCTGGGCCTGCCCAATAGGGACGATGTGAAGGTGGGGGTGATAACCTACAAGCTCACGGCCCATGCGGTAGACCTAGCCAAGGGGCATCCCTCGGCCATGTACCGCGATAATGCCATGAGCAAACGTCGCTTTGAGTTTGGCTGGGAAGATCAATTCCACTTGGCGCTCGACCCCGATACAGCCCGTAGATTCCATGACGAGACGCTTCCCGAGGCGAGCGATAAGAATAAGCACTACTGCAGCATGTGCGGGCAGAAATTCTGCAGCATGCGCACATCGCAGCAGATACGCGAGATGGCCAATGGGGAGGGCGAGTAGGGAGCGAGCTCTGATGCTGTAGGATTGCGCCATAATCCCCAGTTCCCGGAGGTATACGCAATGCTACCAATTGGTGGGCTTAGGTTCAGTGAAAGGGAGAGGTGCTATGCCGAGAGAAGTGGGTATTCGCCCTGTTTTGCAGAAATCTCGCTGTAGACTGGCGGTATAGATCGGTCCCATAGGTTCTATAGTGTGCAGAGAGGTACGGATGCTAGGCTTGCACCCGTGCCTCTCTGCATTTGATGGGTTCTGGTACCCGGGGGCGAGACTTTGGCAATTTTAGCGCTACCCTCCCAATTACGGGAGGCCTTTTTACGCCTATTCTGCGCCGTACCATCGCCGTACCAGGGTCGCTTCATGTTCGGATTTCGCCTNAAGGCGAAATCCGAACATGAAGCGACGGATATCCCTGGTTGGTACGGCGCAGGTGCGGCGCAAGTACGGTGGAGGTGGGGCTGGTGGGGGGATCTTCCGATGCGCAATGCGGGGGCCGACCGCCGTACCATTTCGGCTAGTTTCTCAGCACCCGCAGGCGTGGGTAAAATAGGGCGTAAAAATTGTGCGCCATTCTCCCCCGTACCACCCATATTCAGCGCTAGATTTCTGCTGTTGGTCATAGTCTTGCCCATCTTGCGGTATAATGGGAGGGCCAGTCCATTTATTCGCACTATATTTGTACCGTCCTGTAGAGCCGGTGGGGTATGGGGTTAGATGCAGATTAGCACGGGGTTCACCCCGCCAAACTACGGGAATTTGCGCTATGTTGTCTATGGGAAATAAATATGTTACGGATATGCTAACCAGAATGAGTAGGTTGGTAGGGATGCAGCGCGCTGGCGGTCGGTCTCCGCAGAGAGGATGCGCCGGGTATGCTGCTTCGGCCCGACGAGGCCTAGGTGTGGCCCGATGGCTTCTCTTCTTGGCCGTAGGAGCGGGACTCTGGGGCGCAGCCTCAGGGCAAACGAACCCTTGGCTCGAGAATATTAAGCCGGGCACGTCACTCCCAGTGGGTAAAACTGATTCTCACGGTAACTATTTGGTGGTGAAGGCCTACCGTGGGTTTGAAGAATCAGAGTATCCCGAGAAGACTTCCGATTTTCGGATAGATGCGGGGGGGTGGACTATGGAGTCGAAAAACTTCAGCATCGCGAAGTGGATACTCTGGGAGGGGGGCTCTGGCCCTGCCAACGGATCTATCCACTACCCCTCGGGGGCCAAGGTGGGCAAGCATAATGCGCTCAACGCATTCTTTGGCTCTGGTCGCCAGACCTACCTGGTTACCCCGCCGACCAATGTGAGTAGCAGAGAGGTTTCAGATCCGGCGCTCTACTTCTGGTTTGCCGCAATGGCCAATCAGAATCAGCCCGATGAGCTGCAGATCTTCGTGCGCAATAAGCGAGCAAAGAATGCGAGCCATAAGGAGTTCAAAACGCCAATAGCAATTTTTAGGAATGAGGGCGAAGGCGGCTGGGTAGAGGTGCAGGTGAAGCTGAATGAGGCCTTTAAGGGTTGGAGCGAGGAGGATAAGCAGTCGGTACAGTTCGGTTTCCTCGCCATAGGGAATAACGGCTGGGGGATTTGCCTCGACGAGCTCATGCTCATAGACCTCGGGGGGAAGCCTGCCCAGGTGTCTAACGTGGGAATGAGCCAGCTGATCCAGCCTCTAGGGCAGGACTCTAAGCTCAACGAGATCTTCCGGGTGGATGTAGGCGTTGGAACGGGGTCTGGGAAGTACAAGATCAAGGAGTTCAAGCTCGAGTTCGACGGGGCTCCCGAGGTGTACGAGCGCAGCGTGGAGCATCTCTACCTATACCACTCAAAGCTCCCCACCTTCGATTCCCATCTACAGAATCGGATGGCAACCATCACCATGCAGGGGGGCAAGGTTACCAATATAGCCTGGGAGAAGCGGGGCTCAGACCAACATGAGGATCGATTCCTAGAGCCCGGGCAGCGGCACTACCTCTGGCTGGTGGCCGACATCAAGAGTACGGCCCAGCCGAAAGATGTGCTGAGGTTCAAAGCCCCCCGGAGTGCTATAGAGCTGGTGTACTGCGATAATAGGGGAGAGGAGAACCCCAAAGTGGGCAGCAAGATCTACCCCATAGAGCAGGAGTGGACGGCTGGGGAGGAGCGTAAGTGCACGATATACAAGACGCTCTTCTCCGATTCCTTTGAGAACGGTGCGGGTAATTGGACATTGGCGAGCGACTGGAAGGTAGGGCAGATCTGCGCCACCCACCATTCCTTTGGCAGTGATAAGCTAAGCCAGCATCCTAGCCGAGCCTTCGGGGGTACGGGTGTGCTGGCAACCGCAAAGATGGGTGATGCTAGCGGTGCGTGTGCCGGTAAAATCCAGCCGATGTACTCTCCCAACCTCAGCGAGGAGTCGTGCACAGCGGTTAAAGCGAACATAGATGCCAGCATCTACCGCAATGTGCTGGTCCGCTTCCGCTACGCCGCCAGCCTAGGAGGGTCGAACGATCGGGTCAGCCTGTTTGTGAATACAGCTGCGTATGGCCCCCAGAAGGTATGGCTGGAGAACTCTGGCGTTAGAGACACGGGCTGGAAAACCGCGGTGGTGGAGATTCGGGACTACGCAGATCGCGTGCAGAATTTGACGCTCGGATTCGCGATCAAGAGCGATGCTGTGGATGAGAATGCGGGGCTGCTCATTGACGATTTCCAGGTGCTGGGTGACTACATTAAGGCCGATGTGGGGGTAGAGAACATTCTACCGCCTACCACCTTGGAGTTCGATGCGAACTCGAAGATCACCGTGCGGGTGAAGAACTACGGGGCGGAGGCTGTAGATGCCAGCAAGGTTACGGTGACGGTTAAGGTGAACGGAGAGGAGATGGTATTACCTGGCAAAATGGGCTCTATAGCCGCAGGTGCTACGCTCGACTGGGAGTTCTCATCCAACCGGCTAGTACCCGTGACGAATCGGAATAACGAGATAGTAGTGGAGGCTACCGCGAAGATCCCCGATGATGACGGTACCGATAACGACACCAAGCGGGTTCGCTTCTACTCCTTCCCAAAATTCGAGGTATCTGCCACCAAGCCTTGGCCAGAGAACACCGATATTCGGATGGATCAGTGGTATCCCACCACGTATCCTGGAGGTGGGGCATCTAGCTGGCTGCAGTCATTCAAGGAGCTGTGCAGCAAGTGCGCCTCGGGCCGTATGTTCAGCGCCGATCCCCCGGTGAATAAGTTTATCTGGACCACGGGGAATGAGAGGAACAACACCCATGAGAATTCCGTGCTTACAGGGCCAATCTTCGACCTGAAGGCCGATGCCAATGTGAAGTACGAGGTGGTGGTGACCCATATGCTTAGCGAACGCGCTAAGATGTGGATAGAGTACCGCACCGATGTGAATGCCCCCTCTGCCTCTACTGAGGGTTGGACAACGCTATTGCCTCCTACAGGTGGATGGAGTGAGAATTGGTATGGTGGTACTGCTAATGCTTGGGTCGGCACATCGTCAACGTCGCCTGGGCCTGAGCCTATGCCAGTACCCTATTCATACAAAGTATCCAAGACCATGCTGCCAGTGCAGAGCGGCAAGGTGCAGCTGCGCGTGCGGTTCAACGATCCGGACAATGCGGAGGCGAATGAGGGGGCAGCGGTGAACATGATAAGGGTGCAGGCCCTGAAGGCTGACCTCGCGGTAACGGGATTCACCCCGCAGCCCCAGTGCACCAACACCCCGAGCAGCACGCCGCTGAAGATCAAGGTGAAGAACAATGGCCCAGTGGTGCAGAAATCCTTTATGTGCCCTGTACACGTGGTGGTGCGTGAGATGCAGGAGTACCGGCGCCCACGGGGTACTCGGACTCCAGATCTCCCAGTGCCGAGCCAGGTGGTGCTGGTGGATAAGATACTGAGCCTGCAGATACCCGATATCAATGTGGGTGAGGAGAAGGAGATCGACACCGAGCTCGCCTTTGCGTGGGACTGGGCAGATTGGGGGTATGCCGTAGATATCGCGTTGAATGTGGAGCAATCTTCGCAGGGGAGCGATGAGAATACCGCCAATAACAGCTACAGCGGATCGTATATCCCGAAGATGTACCCTGGCCTGTTTTTTGCCGAGGCAGATCCGGCTACGAGGCAGATAGCAGTGCCTAGCCAAATAGGCCCAAATATGCCCTTGACGCTCTCCCCAAGGAATAGGAGAGCCTGGGCGAACCATATGAATGATGATCTGGTATCTGGCGGGACAGCACAGGTGACCAAGGGTGGCCATCCGGCAGAGGGAATCCGCTACTATAGCGCGACCTCAGATGGTACCTTCAAGATAAAGTTCAAGTACAGCTACGGGGTAAATGTGGTAGGCACATGCCCCGAGACTACCGAGGAGTACACGCTGGTTAAAAACGATGTGCGCCTGAGCCTAGGTCAGGTGGATGTAAAGCAGAACTCCTGCTATAGCCCAGGGGGCGAGAATGTGGGAGTGCAGATTTCGGGTACTCCTGGCACTGAGGTTAAGGCTATCATCTACATCAGCGGCGATTACGCGCACCCTGCGGCTTCGGCAGAGGGGGCTATACCCGCCACGGACAAGTCGGTAACCCTTAGCCTAACGGGTGTAAAAATCCCGGCCAATTACTCTACGGTAGAGGTGGTGGCTCTGGTGAAAAAGGGTTCGAGCTACCTCCCGAGCCAGGGCACAGAGGGGCATCGTGTGATCTCTAAGGTCTACCGGTGGAAGACCCCGAGACATCTTCCCGTGTACGTGCGCACCCGCACGGGGGATCCTGGCAACTACACCTATAGCAACCAGATGCTGCTCCCGTATGAAAGGGCTGTGGTGAACAACTTTACCACCGCTAAGCTGGAGCTTTACACCCCGGCAGAGGATGGTGTAAAGTACACCTGGATACGCACCCGCAATGGGGTGTCTGAAACCATAGAGGGCAATTCTATATACCTCGAAGAGTATGATGCTAGCTACTCGGTGAAGGCTGAGAGTAAGGAGTGCGGCGGAACCCCTATCGTCAGCAACTTCATACAGGTGTGGAGCGGCGATATAGAGCTGGTGGCTTTTACGGGGGTTACGGCTTTAGAGGGCGTTTGCCAGAGTGCTAGCGGCGGGACTCAGCTGAGTATAGATTTGGAAAACCATAGCCGTACGCTCTACAAGGCTGGGCTGCCTGTGAAGTTCGTGATGACCTACCCAGATGCTTCTACCGAGAACATCGACATTAAGCTGCCGAAAGATCTCCAAGAGCAGGCCCGCATCACCATACCGCTGCCTGAAATCCCAAAAGGGAAGCTCAAGATAGGGCATAATACCCTCAAGCTGGAATTCAAGCAGATTGGCGCATCGGCCGATGGCGATGGTGACAAGTCGAACAACACCATAGAGGGGGATATAAACGTTAAGCCTTCGCCCGAGGTAGAGTTCGAGGATGCTGCAAAGCCAGACGGTGTGATTCGCCAGAAGATAGACCGTTGGGTATTCTCACCCAGAATAAAGAGTAAGGACGGGACTACCTATAACTGGACCGGCAGGATGGTGGATGACGAACTCCAGGCTTGGAGCGCATCCCTGGGGCGGCAGTCCACGCTGACGGTAGAAGGAACACCGAAGTACGATCTGTACAAGATCGCGGTGAAGAATGCGGAGGGTTGTACCACCGAGAAGATCTACAAGCTGATAATGACAGATGCGAGCCTAAAGCGCATCGAGCGTCCATTCTCCAGCTGTAGTCTCGGGGAGGATAACACCGATGTGGTGGTGGTTATCATTGGGAACGAGGGGAAGCGTCCTTTGCAGAAGGATACCGAGGTTACAGTAACGGTAAAGCTGAGCGATGGGACGACGTACACTGCAGATAAAGAGCAGCTGGATAACGACATTCCCGAGGGGGGCGACTACAAGATCATCATACCTGCCGAGGGATTGCAGAAAAAACTGGCAGGAGTGCAGAACATGCGCCTCACCGCCGAGGTGAAACTGGGCAACCTCAATGGCAAGAAGGTAGAGGACATCGAATCCTCGAATAACAAGGTTACCACAGAGATCTACAGCTACGGGTATCCGAAGTTTAACGTGTCATATGAGCCAGTTTCCGACTGTAGTTCCTCAAAACTGGTGTTGGAAAGCGGGACAAAACTGAGTGTGAAGTGGCAATACGCCATATTTGCAGTAGAAAATCTGCAGGGTGCTAACACTTCAGAGAGCCTATACAGCCCCAATCCACTAGATCCGCCTATGCTTATAGAAGATGGTAAGACCCCACCCGATAATCCATCGGCGGCTCCTCTAGGGGAAGGGAGTTTCTACCTCCCCACGAAATCCACCATGGAGAAGTCTGAGGATCGGGCTGGTAAGGGGCACTATGTGATTCGCACTAGGAACAGCGAGGGCTGCGAGGCCGATGTGAAGTTCGATCTCGTACTCGAGCGCTACGCCCTAGAGCTGGTAGGATCGCAGTCCACTTCGCCAAGGGCCCAGTGCCAATTCCCTGACGAGAAGCTGGAAACCCAAGTGGTGGTGAAGAACACAGGGAATACCAAGCTCCCAGAGGGTACAAAGCTCAAGTTCACTGCGATACTCAACGATGACACGAAAAACCAAGGGTCTACTGATGAGTACGAGGTAGAGGCCGCGAAGAATGCAGGTCGGCTAGAGGAATCTGAAGCGGTTCTCAAGGGCGAGCTCCCGCCAAACTACTCATTCCCATTTACCATCAAGCTGCCCAAGCTCAATGTGGGGCGCGATGGGCAGGAGCTGCGTATCCAGGTGAAGGTGGCATTTGGGGATGAAACCGGGCTGCAGTGCGCCAACCTTGCGGGGAGCGAGGCGGTTGGTATACTCAAAACCCAGGACAAGAAGGATGTGGGGACGTTCGATATCACAATCACCCCAGCGGGTGGAGCTAAAGAAACCAAGAACCTAGAGAAACGTACATATTCAGATCCATTTGAATATGAGGTAGATTACGTTGCGCTGGATGTTCAGAATCAAGGAACAGAAGAGTTCACTTACCAGTGGAGCTGGGATGGTGGTATTGGGCTTAAGTATGGTTCGGGAAGGAGGACTGACGACAAAGCACAAGGAATTGATGTGGAAGGATCTGGCCGTGTGGCCTGTAGGCTAACCAACAAGACCTCTGGCTGCTCGCGCGAGAGTGGAGGGTACATCCGCCGTAAAGGGCTAAATCTCGCCGTAAAGTGGATTGTATCGCCCAGGAGTACCTGCAAGCCCAATGTGCCCGAGGCAATTCCCGTGAAGGTGTGGGTGGCCAATGTGGGATCTAATGATTTCGTTGTAGAGAAGGAGAAAGATGCCCAAAAGGCTTTCACCATTAAGTACGCGGTGTACAAAAAGGGTGAAACTACCAATCCGCTAAGCGAGGGTTCGAAGGACGTAATGTTCAAGGATCTGTTCACTCTTAATAATGATGACCCAGGAGATCTCCATAATGGCATGGTAGGGTTAAGAGCCATAAAAATATCTCAGGTGCAAGGGCAAGTGTCTGATACCACGGAGTCAATCCGCGATTTTGACCTCCCAGACATTACGGGTATGAAGGGGCTGCGTGAAACCGATTTCTACATCCAGGCTGAGCTTCTAGACATTAGTCCAGATGTTGAAGGGAGTGCTGGCATGCCGAAGCATGTGACCAAGAAGGAGTTTCAGCATTACGAGAGTCCTACGATAGCCGGGGAGAAGCTCGGTGGTGCTAAGGAGGTCTTCTACAGCGCGACGGGCGTTATAAAGGTTACCGACGAGGGCGAAGAGGGGCTCTACCATAATTACCAGTGGTCGAAAGTGGGCGGCGGCACGCTTCAAACAGGGGAAAGTAGCGGATTGGCGGGTGCTACCCCCTCCTCGGCGGTGGTGACGGAGCCTGGTGACTACACGCTCACCTTTGTGGATGCGAACCAGTGCGCAGGGTCTGCCAGCAAAACCGTGCGTTTCCCTGCCTACCTCGTCTTTGCCGAATCTGACCTCGTGCTCCCCGAGAAGGAGGCTTGCGCCCTTACAGCCGATGAAGAGGTGGCCGTGAAGGTGACCAACATGGGGAAAGAAGCCTACACTCCACCCTCTGGCGGTGTACCGGTGGATGTGGAATGCACTGAGTACTCAGATGACACCACGCTTTCTACAGATGCTGATAAGAAGCAGAGCCTGGTGGGTGCTAGGCTACAGCTTATGGATGCTCCCCTTGCCCCCGGTGCTACAGGTGTGATGAAGGGCAAGATTACGGCTACTGACGGGAAGCATCTCAGCCTTGCCTGCGAAGAGGGAAAGCAGATGAAGTTCCAAATAATGGTGAAGATACGTAATGAAGCGGACAGCAGCCAGCTGGTGATGCCTGCTGACAAGCGTCCTAAGAGGGAGGTTAAGACGGGCGATGTGGTGAATCATTCGCATCCCCTGCTAGGGAAGCCGCTGGATGAGATGGCGAAAGACGGGCTAGAGGATCCCAGTGCCGATCTTATGCGTATCCCCTTCGCCAAGAGAGGTTTCATCATGTCGCCAACGAACATCGGAATCCAAACTGGTTTAAAGTGGTACTACACAGCGCAGGGTGTTACCGATAGCACGAACACTGGGCGCGACCAGAAGGTGATGCGGACAGGCGAGTACATGCTAAAGCTCTCTGAGAAGCACGGGAATCAGGCTTGCCAGTCGACCTATGGACCTATTAAGCTGCGCTTTAAGCCAGAGTACGTGTTAGCGCCCGAATTCGACCAGAGTAGCACTACGCAGTGCCGCGAAGCGAAGGATAAGGACGTTGGGCTCGAGAGCCCCATTGCCATCAAGCTCAAGGTTGCGCCTCGGGTGGTTCCTATAGCTGCAGGCGATAAGTTCACGGTATCATATGAGGAGGAAGGCTCTGCAGTCTCTCTGCATGAGGAGGAGCTGGTGGTAGAGAATACCATAGATACTACGGCGGCCGACAAGCCTACCGTTCTGGAGTACAGCTTCCAGATTAAGCCACGCTTCAAGGCTGGCAACCACAAGATAAAGGTGAAGGTTATCTACAAGGATGATCTGGGCGATCCGTCGCAGGGCGATGTGATGGAGGAACTCCATTTCAATATCAAGCCCGCTTTCGACTTCGATGCCACGTTTACCACGGAGAATCCCCCGATCACGATTGTTGGGCCTGAGCCTCCGGCGGGCGACAGTTACACCTACTGGTGGAGCGTGAACTCAGGGACTGGTAGCAGTGCAATACATGATCGTTCTGGAGAGTACTTCCTCAAGGTAACTAGCAATGGGTGTACTACCGAGAAGACCTTCCTGGTGCGTATCATGCGGAAGGTATCGTGGGAGGTGGAGAACCCAGATATGGGGACCTTTAAGGTAGAGCTGCTCAAGCGGGATTCTGAAGAGGTAGAACGCGAGCTGAGCAATCCAGATGCGGTGTCTGGTGAGGCCGAACTCTTGATAACGGCTCTTCCGAAGAAGGGGCATATTCTGAATGTCCTAGAAAGGCAAGGTGTCGAAATAGCTAGTGAGAAGGATGCTGGGGGCTTTAAGGGTAAGATTCCAGTGGATGATAAGCCCGTTGAGCTGAAGGTTGGTTTTGCCCAAGGGCCAGACCCCCATGCGGTAGGCGTACTGCCCGAGGTTCGCATTGTGTCACCATTCAGCCGTTCGCTTGAGCTTCTCAATACTGAGCGCGTGGTTGAGTTTGAGGTGGTGAACCAGGTGGGCGCGGTGATTACACATCGGCACATAGCAGCGGGGCAACCACGCATCACGCTGGAGTTCCCCAATTTGCCCGAGGGGCTCTACCTGGTGCGGGTAGTAGACGCTGCGGGTGGAGTGCGCACCCTGAGAGCGGTGAAGGGGCACTAGCCCACGGGGAGTGAATTTTCTGAGGAGGGTAGACCAAAAGTCTACCCTCTTTTTGTTATTCTGGTGCTGAATATACGGGGCTTTTAGAGGCTGAAAGACTAAATCTCACTATTCCAGCGTTCTTTTTTCCGTCAAGATAAAGTGCCCATGAAGGCGGTATCTACACACGTAGAAGGCATACGGTTTGCCAGGATATTTGCTATACTGGCTTTAATGCCCTACCTTTGCGGTGTATGGTTGGCAGCGAGCCTCTGCGCAGAGTTTGGGGAAGTTCGTTTGGGCGAGCTGGCATTAGTGTTTTATTTTTTTTCATAGTCTATGGCATCGTTTTCCTGGTTAGGTACACTGATGGGGTGGTGTGGCAGGCTATTGCTGCTAGCGTTGGTATGGTTGCCTGGTAGGAGTATCGGGCAGGTATGGGAGGCCGCCAGGCCATTCCAGGAGGCTTTTGATAATGGCGTGGAGCTCTATAGGGCTGAGAAGTACGCAGTGGCACAGGCTGCTTTTGCCGAGGCGTTGGCCCATGCAGAGCCTGGAGTGGATCTACAGCGTGCCGATGCGGCCTATTTCCATGCGGTATGCGCCGCGCGGCTGGGGCGTGCCGACGCTATATTCCTGCTCGAGCGTTTTCTGGATGGCTACCCCGAGTCGCTTCGGGCTAATACCGCCCGTTTTGAGATCGCCAAGCTCTACTATGAGCAGCACGGCTACCAGCAGGCAATAGCCCACTTTGCGCAGCTCCAACGCAAGGCCTTTACCGCCGATGTATGGGCTGAGATTCAGTTCAAAAAGGGGTATGCCCACCTGCAGCTCAATGAGCAGGAGCAGGCCATGCCGCTTTTTGCAGAGCTTAAGGGGGGCACATCATACTACGCCAACCCGGCTGCCTACTACTACGGGCATATAGCCTATTCACAAGGGCATGATGCCACGGCGTTGGCAGAGTTCGAGCGTCTTAAGGACGATCCTACCTTTGCCCCAATAGTTCCCTACTACATAGCCCAGATCTACTACCGGCTAGGTCGGTACCGCGAGGTGGTGGATTACGTGACCCCAATGCTGCCGAATATGAGCAGCAAGCGCAAGGTGGAGATGCAGCGGGTAATGGCCGCCTCATACCTTGCTCTCGATGAGCCGCAGAAGGCGTTACCGTACATGGAGAGCTTTCTGGCAGAGAGTCCCCAGCTGGCACGGGATGATCATTACCTTGCGGGTATTCTCTACCAAGAGACTGGGCGTTGCGATCTGGCGGTGGAGCATCTGGAGAAGGCCGTTACAGTGGCTGATTCCATCTCGCAGAATGCCAATTATCACCTAGGGTATTGCTATCTACAGCTTGGCGATTCTGTAAGGGCTCGGAGGGCTTTGGAACTTGCGGCTTCCGTGAACTTTAACCCAACCATAACGGAGGATGCGCTCTTCAACTTCGCCAAGCTCACCATGGAGCAGCGGGTGAATCCATTTGCCGATGCCGTAGATGCCTTTGCCCGCTATATAGAGGAATACCCCTCATCGCCACGTATCGATCAGGCTTACACCTATCTAGGCATGGCTTTCTCGGCTACCCAAAAATACCAGCGTGCGCTAGAGGTGCTCGAACGCGTGAAAATGCCCACGGCTACTACTCGTAATGCGCTCCAGCGGGCATCATACTATCGAGGGGTTGAGCTGTTCCAGAATCTGAAGTACCAAGAGGCTATAGAGCGCTTTGACTATGCCCTAAAGACCCCTGGCATGGACCCCACGCTCTACGCAAAGGCTCTTTACTGGAAGGCGGAGGCGCACTATAAGCTTGAGCAGTACGCCGTGGCCGCGAAGTACTACCAGGATTTCCTCAAGGCGGGCGGTGCCTTCTCGCGGCCAGAGTATCCATTGGCATCCTACAATTTGGGTTACTGCTACTTCAAGATGAGGAACTACCCGCAAGCCATCAGCTGGTTTAGGCAGTTCCCTGAGATGCTTAAGGATTCGGATCCCCAGCTCCTAACTGATGCCTACGCTAGGGTAGGCGACAGCTACTACATCCAGCGGCAGTACTGGCCGGCTATAGAGTTCTACGATAAGGCAGCCAAGGCCAACGGCCCAGGTGCAGATTATGCGCTTTACCAGCAGGGATTCTCCCTAGGGCTGGTGGATAGGCCAGAGAAGAAGATTGGGGTACTGGGGCAGATGGCTGCACGCTATCCGCAATCGCTGTACTGCGGGCAGGCCGATTTTGAGATTGCCCAAACCTACCAGCAGATGGATCAGCTACAGCCTGCCATAGAGTACTATAATCGGGTGATAAGCAACTTTCCTAGCAGCCAATGGGTACCGCAAGCCCTGGTGCAGGTAGGGCTGGCCCAGTACGCGCTCAATAACTACGATGAGGCCATACAGAGCTTTGAGCGGGTGATACGGGAGTACAGCGGTACGCCACCCATGCACGAGGCACTGGCAGCCCTAGAGCGGGTATACAATGCCAAAGGCGATGTGAAGCCCTATTTGGCCTACCTGGAGCAGATAGGACAGAGCGAGCGGGTGAGTGCGCCACAGCGTGATTCCCTCATTTTCTCGGCTGCAGAGAATCAGTACATGCTTGGTGATTGCGCAAAGGCGCAGGCCTCGTTGCGCGAGTATTTGGCCGCCTACCCTGAGGGGGCCTATAGCCTTACGGCAAACTACTACTTGGCCGATTGCCTCCTTCGGAATCACGACACTGCGCAGGCCATAGCCCCCTTAGAGGCCATAGTGGCCAAAGCGCCCAATGCCCGGGTAGAGGAAGCCTTGGGTCGGATGGCTGAATCCTACGAGTACGCTAACCGTTGGTCTGATGCCTACAGCACGCTCCAGAAGCTAGAGCAGGTAACCACGAGTCCAAAGGTGCTTAGGGAGAGCCGCAGAGCCCGCCTTAGAGCTGCCATAGCCCTTGCTGACAACGAGCGAATAGTGCAGTCTGCTAAGGATTTGGCCTCTACCGATGCGCTAAGCCCTGAGCTTATGCTTTTCGCACGCTACAATCTGGGCAAGGCTCTCCTAGCGCAGGGGAAACTCGATGAGGCCTACGCTGCCTACGCGCTCATTGGCAAGAATACCGGTTCGGCCACAGGGGCAGAGGCACGGTACCGTATGGTGGAGATCTTGGCAAAGCAGGGCCAGTGGACGCGGGTGCAAGAGGAGACTTTAGCCTTTGCCAAGCTCAATACTCCTCACCAGTACTGGTTGGCCAAGGCCTTTATTCTATTGGCTAAATCATACGAGAAGCAGGGCGATACATACCAGGCGCAGGCTACTCTCCAGAGCGTGGTAGATAACTACCTCGATAAGAAAGATGGGGTGGTAGATGAGGCCCGCCGTGAGCTGGAGCGGGTTCTCCAGCGGGTGGCTGCACCAACTACTCCAGCCTCGAGCGATACTATCCAGTTTAAATTTCAAAACTAGCTTGATCCCCAGGTCATTCTACACCCGGTAGAATGGGGGGCTACAGGTTACTACACGCCGTATGCAGTACAGACCTTTTGCCCGTGTTGGGCTGTATCTCTTTCTGGTGCTGATACCCAGCTGGGTGTGGGCGCAGGGAGGCGATACCCTTCAGCGTGCGAAAATCCCCATGGGTGAGCGCGAAACCACCTCTACGCAGAAGACCGTGGAGGTGAGCAGGGCGTTTGCCCCCACGATTCAAGATGCCGACAAGGTGGGACGGCAGCCCGTGATGGATGATTCTGCTTCCGTTGCGCCGCATTTCACCTACGAACTCGATCCGCATCCTATCGTAACGCACTTTGCCCTACGGCCACTACCAGCAGCTAGAATGGGGGCTGAGACTCACGATCCCACATCGTTATTCTACCTGAAACTCGGTATCGGGAACTACCTATCCCCCTTGGCAGAGGGCTACGTAACCAGCAAGTATCACGAGCATTACAGCGGGGGAATTGCAGCGAAACACCGGAGTGCTTTTGGCTCAGTAACGCTGGCCAATGGGCAGGGGGTAGATGCCCCGTGGGCGCAAACCAGCGTTTCGCTCTTTGGCGATGCGGCCTTTAAGGATCTGGCACTGCATGGAGAACTCTGGTATCGCCATGCGCTCAGCTCATTCTACGGTGCTTCAGATACCCTTAGATTTCCGCAGAATCCATATTTCCTCTCCCGAACTACTGCCCATGCGTATGGGGGGCGTTTTGCATTCAACTCCACCTATTTAGACTCTAGCCACTTCCACTACTCGGGTGCCGTGGAGGCAGAGCACTATACCGATAGCTGGGACATGGGGCAGCACCGGGTGTCTGTGGTGGGGAGCGGGCACATGTTCCACAACCATGAGTGCTATGGGGGTACGCTGCGGGTAGATTACTTCGGCAAGACCCTAGAGCCGACCGTAGAGCCCAATACCATAGTTACGATGCAACCGTGGGTTAAGCTTTTTGGCGATGAGTGGCGCGTGATAGTGGGTGTAGATCTGGCCTTTGATTACAATAACCGTATCCCCCAGCTTCACCTTTTCCCGCGTGCGCACCTATCATACGATGTGATAGCGCATTACCTAATCCCCTACGCCGAGGCCGAGGGGGGAGTGGTGCCCGCAGATTACTACACTATCCGCCGGGAGAATGCTTGGGTAACGCCTGGGCTTCACGTGTGGAATACCACGCAGAATCTTGACATTCGCCTCGGCCTTAAGGGGAATGCCAACCCCCGGCTTTCCTACAATGTCTGCGTGGGCTACTCGATAGTAGATAGCGCGCACTTCTTCGCCAATCGGCCCGTCCTCTACACCCGACCAGATGGCACTGTGGAGGAAAGGTTGGCGTCTGACTTCATGGCCATTCATGATAGCTATTCCCAAACCCGAATTACTGGGGAGCTTTACTACAACCTCACCGACCGTTTTCTGCTTGGCCTACGGGGCGATTACTGGCAGTATAAGCTTCAGCATGAGGAGTATCCTTGGCATAGGCCATCATACCAGGCTACGTTCCACACGGCCTACAACCTGCGGCAGAAGGTCCACCTGGGGTTGGCGTTCCGATTTGAGAATGGAGCTAAGGCCAAGGGGGTAGGGGGGGCTGCTGTGGATCTAGGGCCATTGTACCTGCTCGATCTCGATGCGCGCTACCAGTTCTCCGATTTCTGGTCTGTCTTTTTAGATCTGGGTAACGTATTGGCCTGCAAGCACTCGGTCTACTATCTTTACCCCATGCAGCGTTTGCATGCGCATGTGGGCGTAATACTGAATTTCTAACTGGGTATCGGGCAATCCCCCTCGAGCAGCTTTGGCTCTTGAGCGCTGCAGGCTGCTGGGCAATACTTAGGATGCAGGCATGCTATCATCATTCTATTTCATGGCTAGGCTATTCTCTCGAGCTTCTATCCAAGATTGGTTACCAGTACTACGGCAGGTGTTGGTGAGCGTTATCCTTGCGCTCATGGTGCTGTATTCCAAGGTATTGCCCCCTATAATAATTTTAGCCTTCTTGCTGGGTATCCTGCACATCGTATTGAATTATAAGCAGATACCCTTCAGGCAATACTGGCCATTTCTCATCACCATAGGGTATTACCTGATGGCGTTGCTATGGTTGCCCGGCACTGAGAACCCCCACTGGGGGCAGATGGCCGCCATGATGCGGATTGTTCTCGTGCTTGCCCCTGTGGTGCTCATCGATCTCAAACCCGCGAGGCACTGGGGAACTATGCTCATTGTTGCGCCAATACTCCTGCTGATCATCAGCCTTGGGGTGGCGCTCTACTACTCGTTGAGTGTGGAGAACGGGGTCTGGACTTTTACTCCCTATAGACCCGAGAGTCTCGAATTCTTCGGGGGCAGCGTTTGGAAAACCCTCCAGTCTTCCTCCAACTTTGCGTACACAGGCCTCACCTTTCATGTAGGGCATCGGCCAGCGCTTTTCGGATTTAGCATGCTTGTGGGGCTCTTGGTGGCTGGGCATCGCCTGCTCTCAAGCCGCGCATACAGGGGACTCTGGTACTATTGGGCGGCTCTCCCTGTGCTTTTCCTTGGGCTGCTCCTCTCTGCCAGCCGAACGAATATCGTGGTGCTGTCGGTATGCTTGGTTTGCATACTCCTCTACTACATCATCCGAGTTCGGGGGTATTGGGGGTGGAAAATAGGGGCAGTGGCTCTGTTGCCAATCCTGTTGCTTCTTTTCTTTTTCACCTTTCGGCTCAGCTTTTATAATACCTCTGCGCTCGGGGAGTATGTACAGCGGGATGCCCGCATCAGGCTATGGACGGGGGTCTGGGAGTTCCGGGATGAGTTTCTGCCCTGGGGGGTAGGCACTGGTGCGGAGCGCAATATGGTGGAGCTTAGCGCGCAAAAGAACAATCCCGTGGCTCTGGGGCTTAATCAGATGCACTGTGAGGCCTACAGCGCGCTGGTAGAGATGGGGTACCCAGGGGCGATCTACTACTTGGCGATGATGCTCATCCCGCTCATTTTCTATCGGAATGTGCCGCCGCTGCATCGCCTTTTAATTGTTGCGTTGCTGTTCTACAGCATCTTTGAATCCTTCTGTCCTGTGGCGCGGGGGGTGGCTTATCTTGCCTTTTTCTACAATATGGCTTGGCTCTATGGTATAAAGCTGCCCGAGGGGTTCGGCTTGCCTCGTAGATCAATGCTGTAGCCTGTGGCATCGTAGAGCTTGGTACGCCCATCTTGGGCATTTCGTATTCGCCTCTTAGCTCTGGGTGTGCTTTTTCAGAATCTCTACTAGAAGGCATGGGCGAAAAATAAGGGTTCATCGTGGCACCTTTATTGCCGTTCTCCTGTAGCATTTTTCTCCTTTCCAAGCATTGCGGCGGTGTTGCTTTTGCCTCCTTTTGGCGGGAACAGGACTTTTTGCTACCTTTGGGTTTGAATTTTAGATGCCATTCGGCTTGCAATAACCCGTGCCATGAAGAAAACCTTTGTGCTAGATACCAACGTGCTGTTGCACGATCACGACTGTCTCGACAACTTCCAAGAGAACGACATCGTGATCCCCATCGTGGCGCTCGAGGAGCTAGATCGCTTTAAGAAGGGGAATGAGACCATCAATTACAATGCGCGCGAGTTTGCCCGTAAGCTCGACGAGATCTGTGGCGATGGCCTATTCAACGGGGGGGTATCGCTAGGGCCTGGACGGGGCAAGCTCCGGGTGGTAACGGGCAAGCCCTTCAGCGAGGAGATGAAGCTCTCGTTCGGCGAGCGGATAGCCGACCATAGGATCTTGGCCATAGCCGATGCCGTCCGCCGAGAGGTGAAGGATGGCCCGGTAATTCTAGTGTCCAAGGACATCAATCTGCGCCTCAAGGCGAAGTCGCTGGGCATCATGGCGCAGGACTACCTCTCAGACAAGGTGGAGGATCTTGGCCCCATATCGCAAGCCGCCACGCTGATAGAGGGGGTAGCCGATGAACTTATAGCCCAGCTCTACCGAGAGGGCGATGGGATTGATCCTCAGGCTCTGCAACTCACCCCAAAGGCGTATGATTGCTACGAGCTGCACGGCTACGGCTCAAATGGATTGGCCATATATGACCCCCATTGCGGGCGGCTAGTAGGGGTAGACAAGCAGCGGGCCTACGGGATAGAGCCCCGCAATAGCGAGCAGACCTTTGCGCTCTGGATGCTGATGAATCCGCAGATTTCGCTGATTTCGCTTACGGGGAAAGCGGGCACTGGCAAAACGCTCCTAGCGCTGGCTGCTGCGTTGGCCCAGGAGGAAACATACGATACCATAATGCTCGCAAGGCCTATAATACCGCTGAGCAACAGGGATATCGGTTTTCTTCCTGGCGATATCAATTCGAAGATCGGGCCCTACATGCAGCCATTGTTTGACAACCTCGCGGTGATAAAGAGCTCGCTCAAAAGCACCAGTCGGAGCTACACGCGTATAGAGGAGATGCAGCGCGATGGCCAGCTGGTGATATCACCGCTCGCCTACATTCGCGGGCGGAGCCTCTCCAATGTGTTCGTCATAGTAGACGAGGCGCAGAATCTCACCCCGCATGAGGTGAAGACGATAATAACCCGCGCTGGCGAGGGGACGCGCATGGTCTTTACGGGCGATATTTATCAGATAGACCACCCCTACCTAGACACCCGTTCCAACGGACTCACCTACCTGGCAGATCGGATGTATGGGCAGGAGATGTTTGCGCGTGCTACGCTTACCAAGGGCGAACGTAGTCCGCTGGCCGAGTTGGCAAGCGACTTGCTGTAGCAGGCGAGAATCAAGGCTTTTCTATTTGGGCTACAGCGATACTACAGAATGAAGGGATTTTGATCGGATTTTGTGGAGATATAATGAGATACGGATTCTGTTTTTGGCTATTTCTTGGCGTATGGCTATGGCCTTTGGTGCTTGTGGCGCAGAATAGGCGCATCCAGGCAGCCCAGGAACGGGTGGAGAAGGCTCACGGGAAAGTAGAAGCCCGTCGGCTACAGGTGCTGCAGGTCGACTCCACTATTGCGCAGTGCGAGCTTCAGCTTAAGGCGGCTGTCGATAGCCTAGGGCTGCTTACAGACGAGGAGAAGCGCATTCAGCAGCTCACGTTTGAGCTAGAGCAGGGCGCACGCAAACAGATGAACGCTGCCACCACCAATGCGCAGAAGGATTCTGTACGCAGGGATTTTGCCAAGGGTTCTCGGAATCTAGATCAGCTCTACGCGCAGCTAGATCGCAGGTATAACGCTTTTCGGCGTGCGCATGACCGAGCAAAGCAGGAGTTGGCGCGAGCCAAGCAACGGAGGGAGAAGCTCGCCAAAGAGCTTAAAGTGGCCGAGAAGGCGATGGAGGCCGCGCAGGAGAACGTAAAGAAAACGGAAGCGCAGGAAGCTAGTCGGCAGCATGCAGCCGAGGAGCGAGCACAGCGTAAATCTGCAGCGGCAAGCAAGCGGAATCGAAAGAAATAGGCCTCCAGATACAGTGTGGCGCGAAGGGTTGTCTACGGGTCTTCACATGGCATCTCGCATGGTGGGCGGCTCTATGCGCGCTTAAATTACTAGGAACGTGGCGGGGATTCTTGAAGAGAGCGTGAGGCTCGAGATGGTGAGCCAGGCTATCTATGCGGCTTGGGTGGCCTCAGCGCGCGTAATGCGCCTCTATCGCACTGGGCGTGTGGATGTGAGCCTTAAAAGCGACGCCACGCCCGTAACGGAGGCCGATAGGCAGTCTGACAAGGCTATTCGTGAGTGCCTCGCCATGACCATGATCCCCCTCTTCAGTGAGGAGGGGCGGGTGCCAGCCTATGAGGAACGGCGAGACTGGGATCTCTTCTGGATGGTAGACCCCGTGGATGGCACCAAGGAGTTCATCAACCTCAATGGTGAATTCACCGTGAACATAGCGCTGATAGAGGATAACAAGCCTACAGTAGGTGTGATAGCAGCTCCTGATAAGGGCTTGCTCTACTTCTCAGTGCTGGGGCGTGGGGCCTTTCGCCATGAGGGTATCGACTTCACCATTGCGAATTTCGATAGCTATGATTACGTGGCGCTGCGTAAGCGTTGCGATTACGAGAAATTTCGGAGTACCTCGCAAAAATTACCCCTTCCACGAGATAGGGATCGCCCCTTCACGGTGGTGCGTAGCAGGTCGCACCGGGCGCCAGAGCTTATAGACTACCTTGCCCGAGTGCAGCGGATGTATCCCAATATGCGGGAGGAGATCTGCGGCTCTTCGCTCAAATTCTGCCTGGTAGCCGAGGGAAGTGCCGATTGCTACCCAAGGATCAGCCTAACCTCTGAATGGGATACCGCCGCAGGGCAGGCTATAGTGGAGGAGGCGGGGCGTAAAGTGCTTGATTTTGCCACTCGTAAGCCGATTTTCTACAATAAAGAGAGCCTAGAGAATCCATCGCTACTGGTGTGCGAACCCGATGTGAAACTGCCCGATTTGAGCGAAGGGGTCTAATCCCCCTGCCATTGAATAACGCTAAGGATTCCCACGCTGAAAAATAGGAATCTGGTTTAACCCAAAAGAGTTTAGAGTACCTTGATAAGCGCCGTAACACTGCGAGATTATGTAACCATGCTGTTCGTGCGCATGGGGTGTGGCTACGATGCAGCATCCACAGTGGCCGATGTGCTGGTGGAGGGTGATTTGCGGGGGGCTTCATCGCACGGAGTCACGCGGGTGAAGGATTACTACCAGCTGGTGGAGGCAAAGCGCCTTTGCCCTTCGGCTGTGCCAGAGGTGGTATACCAGAGTCCTTCTACCGCCACCCTCTCTGGTGCTTCGGCACTCGGCCCCGTGGTAGCACAGCGGGGGATGCAGCTGGCCATTGATAAGGCGCGAACCGCGGGTACGGGGTGGGTTGCTGTGCGTGGTAGCCACCACTTCGGGGTAGCAGCGTACTACTCTAGCATGGCGCTAGAGGCCAATATGGTGGGGGTGGCTATGAGCAACGGGTATCCTCTGGTGGCGCCTGTATTCTGCACCAGTAGAATGCTGGGGACCAATCCCATTTCGGTTGCCGTGCCAGCACTTCGCCATTCACCGCTGCTGTTTGACTTTTCCACGGCCTCCATCACGCGTAGTAGGCTCTTAGGCGCGGCTGCCGATAGGGTGGAGTTACCCCGTGGGCTGGTGCAGGATGCGCTGGGATGCCCTACCACCGACCCCTCTACTATCCAGCGTGGGGGAGCTATTCTCCCGCTTGGAGGCGATAGGGTGCATGGCGGCCATAAGGGGTTCTGCATTGGGGCTGTGGTTGATATCTTCTCCTCGCTGTTTAGCGGTGCGAACTTTGGGCCTTTTGTGCCCCCGCCAGTCTCCTACCTCCCCTTGCCTAGCGAGCGGGTAGGCGAGGGTATTGGGCATTTCTTCGGGGCTATTCGTGTGGATGCTTTCCGTCCCGAGCAAGAGTTCCGCCAGGCAGTTGACCAATGGATTGAGGTGTTTCGCACTGCGAAGGGTGTAGAGGGCACGCCTGGAGTGATGATCCCTGGCGAGCAGGAACAGCTTACGAAAGATACCCGCCTGAAGGACGGTATACCGCTCTCACCCCAGGTGGTGCGTGATCTCAATGGTGTGGCTAAGGTGTTGGGATGCGAGCCGATTCCCTACACACCCGATAGCGAAAGGAAGAACGAAGGGTGAGTGAATCGCCCGATTTTTTTTTGATAAAACCAGACCGAAATGGGCAAGTACCGAATCAGCTTTTCACTTCTGTTTACATTCTCGTTACTAGCAGGCGTTACCTACGGGCAAGGGAGCGACATAGTAGCTCGCTTGCAGGCCGAGAGTAGCAGCATGGGGCGGGTGGAAATCTCCCAACCCGCAAACGTTGCGAATGCGCTTCGCCTCTACCAGGCAGAGCATACCAGCAGGCCGACCCTAAGGGGTTTCCGCGTGCGCATATACCGGGGAGTGGGCAAGGAGGCGCGGAAGAAAAGCGAGGTGATAATGGAGCAGGCACTCTCGCTCTGGCCTGGCGAACGCGTCTACCGAACGTATGACTCGCCCTACTACAAGGTGTCGGTGGGTGATTGCCGCACCCGTTTCGATGCGCTTTACCTTCGCAATAGGCTCTTGTCCAAGTTTCCAGAGGCCTTTGTGATAGCCGACGTTATCAACTTTCCCCCTACCTTGCTCGATAGTACGCAGTCTGCACCGTCAGCTCCTCCATCTAAATAGTAGAGGCTATGGTTGGGAAGAGGCTTCAGGATCCCGTAGAAGAGATTGCGCAGCTGGCGTTCAATATACGGTGCAGCGTAGTGAAGATGCTGGCGGCTGCGGGGTCTGGACATCTGGGTGGTTCGCTTAGCTGTGCCGATATACTCGCCACGCTGTATGGGGCTGTGCTAAAGAAGCAACCTGAGAATCCAAAATGGGGAGGACGAGATCGGTTCGTGCTTTCTATCGGGCATGTAGCTCCAGCCTACTACGCGGCTCTAGCGCACAGCGAATACTTCCCCGTAGAGGAGCTGCTTACGCTGCGCAAGCTCGGGAGTCGCCTGCAGGGGCATCCGTCTAAGCTATCAGGCCTGCCGGGGGTGGATGCCTCCTCTGGTTCTCTAGGGCAGGGTCTATCGCTGGGTGTGGGATTTGCGCTAGCTGCAAGGCTGGGTAGCGGAATTTGGACAACCTACGTGCTGCTGGGCGATGGAGAGCTGCAGGAAGGGGAGGTGTGGGAAGCGGCCATGAGTGCCAGCCACCACCACCTGGGCAATTTGGTGGCCATAGTCGACAGGAATGGCCTGCAGATAGACGGTCCGAACCAGCTGGTAATGGGGCTAGAGCCGTTGGCAAAGCGTTGGGAATCGTTCGGCTGGCGTGTGCTAGAGGTGGATGGGCATGATATTGATGCCCTACTCAGTGTGCTAACGGAGGCCCGTCCTCCCGATGTACCCACAGTGGTGTTAGCGAAAACCGTGATGGGGCATGGGATAAGATCTATAGCCAACAAGGCCGAGTGGCACGGAAAAAGCCCTAAGCCAGAGCAGGTAGATGGATTTATCCACGAGCTGGGAATAGCAGAGGAACAACGGAAGGGGCTGTATTTTTAGACTAACCCATTTAACCAGAGAAAATTCCTAACCCTCTAGAGCCATGCAGTACCCGAGAGGTGTAAAACTTAGGCCGACCCGTGCGGGTTTTGCCAAGGCTGTGCTAGATGCAGCCGAGTTTAATAAGCGCATTGTGGTGCTTGGGAGCGATGTTACGGGTTCTCTGCTGCTCACGGAGTTCAAGGAGCGCTATCCCAATCGTTTCATCAGCCTGGGCATAGCAGAGCAGAATGCGGCAGCTGTAGCAGCAGGGCTTGCGTTGGAGGGTTTCAGCCCGATATTCGCCACATACGCCACCTTCTCCACCACCCGGGCGCTAGACCAGATACGGGTGAGCATCTGCTACAACAATGCCTCCGTGCTGGTGGTGGGTGCGCATGCAGGAATCTCAGTAGGCCCTGATGGTGCCACGCATCAAGCGCTAGAGGATATGGCCGTAATGCGGGCGCTACCCAATATGCGGGTGTATTCGCCTGCCGATTCTACCGAGGCTTATAGCCTCACACTCAGCCTATTGATGGAGGAGCGTGCGAGCTATGGACCACGCTACCTGCGGATAGGGCGTGAGCCAGTGCCCGACTCACCGAGGGAGAACCGCTTCAAGAGTTACCGCGATGATATTGGCAGCATCTTCGATAGCAAAATACCAAAGCTTGTAGATCGAGATGCTACCATTCTCGCCACCGGGCACATGGTCTGGCATAGCGAGCAGGCGGCTCTCACTCTCCGCCAATTAGGGTTCAATGTGGAGGTGCAGAATGTGAATACGATCAAGCCTCTTGGCTTTGACGATGGGTGCGAGATCTGGGTAACGGCACAAGAGGGGGTGTGCCGCCCGCACGAGGAGCTGTACGTGGACGAGTATCGCCTAGCAGATATCATCAGTCACAGCCGAGTGGTGGTAACCGTAGAGGAACACCAGGTGGCTGGAGGGATGGGGAGTGCCGTAGCAGAACTCATGGCCAGAGAGGGCATCCTTAGACCGCTACGAATGCTGGGAATCGATGGCACCTTCGGGCAGTCTGGCCCCCCTCTCGAACTCTACGATTACTACCATCTTGCGCCGAACGATATCGCGCTGGCCGTTTCTGCATTGCTGGCAAAGAGCGGAAAGCAGTCATAGCAGCCTAGGTACACGGAAATTACAACGAGAGGGGAGTGGGCAAAATGTTCACTCCCCTCTCGTTTTGTTTCTGCAGAGCTGTAGGCTAAAAGAACAGCAATTTCAGGCAGAATACCCCCACCGTGCCCACCATGATCCAGCGGATGAAGTTCACCCCCCGTTTCACTGCCACCTGCGCCCCTATCCAGCCTCCTACCGACGTGCCCACAGCTAGAAGTATGGCGGGCAGCCACTCCACAAGCCCTTGGTAGATGTACACCGGCATGATGGCCGTGGTGAAGACGAACATGATCAGCCCCTTGATGGCGTTGGCCGTTATGAGATCCTTACCCTCCAGAAATATCAGCGTGAAGAGGAACATGTAGCCCACCCCCACCTGTATGAATCCGCCGTAGAAGCCCGCCAGCAGGAATACCGCAACCATCAGCACCTCACGCCATGCGCGCCCCTGCTCGGTATACACCCTAGGCTTCCATCGCTTGGGGTTCACGAACAGCATACCGCACATGCCGATTAGCACTATGGCGATCACCACATCCATCACCCGGGCCTGCACCTGCCCGGCAAAGTAGGCCCCCACCAGCCCGCCCACAACTACGGGGATGGCGTGTAGCCAGTCTCGTAGGGTGATCTGTACTCCCCCGCGCCGGAAGCTCAGCATGGCGGCTATCCCCTGCGAGAGGATTCCCAGCCTATTAGAACCGTTGGCCAGCAGCGAGGGCATCCCCCCAACCATGAGGGCCGGCAGGGTGAGTAGTGAACCGCCACCTGCCATTGCGTTGACAAAGCCTGCCACCAGCCCAGCGCCCAGGATAAGGGCGTATTGCCAAAGTGCCATACGGTGGAGTGTATCTATTAGAGCCCTGCTACTTTAGCCTCTACCACCGTGACGCCCTGCGAATTCGCCTCTAGCGCCACGGCACGCTTTATCTGCAGCAGCTGCTCGCGTGATGCCCAGCCGAGCGATATCCGGTGTTGCCCTTCCGGGCCGTTGAGCTGTACGTAGGCGGGCCCTAGCTTTATGCTCTGCACACTGCTCCAGGCCACCCGGCTTATCCTACGCCAGGGGGTTACCCGGTAGACCATTGCCCCCTCTCTGCTGCTTACGAATACGCTCCGTTGCATTAGCACGCATTGGGTGGTGAGGACGCACCCCCAGAATACGAGGAAGCCGATCCCGTATAGCAGCCCGCCCGAATTCCAGAATACCCAGAACCAGCAGCCAGCCACCGCTATGGACAGCGTGATGGATACCCACCGCCAGCCCTTGCTTTTCCCCCATTTTTGGGGTTGCTCTATATGAAACATCAGCCTAGATTCGTCCGCTTCCATTTCACCAGAAAACGGCCTACGCGCATAGATGGGGAATCTATGGCATAGGCCGTTTCCATATTCCGCTTTGCCCCCACCGTAGCGGCAGGGTGTTACAGTCTACTGGTTACCACGCGAAGAGCGGTCGTCCGGCCATGAGGGCGTTCACCTCGCCGCGCACTTCGGCTATCACCTTCTCGTCCTCAATGTGGGAGATCACCCGGTCGATAAGGTCCACCACTGTGGCGATCTCGTTCTCCTTGAGCCCGCGGGTGGTGATGGCTGGGGTACCCACACGTATGCCCGAGGTCTGGAAGGGCGAGCGGCTGTCAAAGGGTACCATGTTCTTATTGATGGTGATGTCGGCTTTCACCAGGGTGTTTTCCACCAGCTTGCCGGTGATTTCGGGGAACTTGTTGCGCAGGTCTATGAGCATGCAGTGGTTATCAGTGCCACCCGAGACTATGGCGTACCCCAGCTCGGTAAAGCGCTTGGCCATGGCGGCAGCGTTGGCCTTCACCTGCTTTTGGTAGGTCTTGAATTCGGGTTCTAGCGCCTCGCCGAACGCCACGGCCTTGGCGGCTATCACGTGCTCGAGAGGCCCACCCTGGATGCCCGGGAATACGGCGCTGTTCACTATTTGGCTCATCTTCTTGATGATGCCTTTGGGTGTTTTCTCGCCCCAGGGGTTGTCAAAATCCTTGCCGATGAGGATCATACCGCCCCGAGGCCCACGGAGGGTCTTATGGGTGGTGGTGGTTACAATGTGGGCGTACTTGAGTGGATTGTCGAGCAGGCCGGCGGCTATGAGACCCGCGGGGTGCGCCATGTCGATCATGAGCATAGCACCCACCATGTCGGCTATCTCGCGCATGCGCTTGTAGTCCCACTCGCGGCTGTAGGCCGATGCGCCCCCTACTATCAGCTTGGGCCTGTGCTCCTTAGCCTTCGCCTCCATCTCGTCATAGTCTACCCGCCCGGTATCCTGCTTTACCTGGTACGAGGTGGCTTTGAACCACTTGCCCGATACATTGACGGGCGATCCGTGCGAGAGGTGGCCTCCATGCGAGAGATCCAAGCCGAGGAAGGTATCGCCAGGCTGCATTACCGCCATGAAGGCCGCCATGTTTGCCTGCGCGCCTGAGTGGGGCTGCACATTGGCGAACTCGGCCCCGTAGAGCGCGCAGGCCCGGTCTATAGCGAGCTGTTCGCTCTTATCCACAATCTGGCAACCGCCGTAGTAGCGTGCGCCCGGGTAGCCCTCGGCGTACTTGTTGGTCATTACGCTGCCCATGGCCTCTAGGACCTCGTCGCTCACGAAGTTCTCGGAGGCTATAAGCTCTATGCCGTGCAGTTGGCGTTCCTTCTCCTGCTCTATGAGCGCGAAGATCTCCTTATCCCTTCTCATGGTATATGGGGTTATTATGCTTGGTATTTAGTATCCGCGAAGGTACGAAATTCTGGGGAATGTGGGTTTGGAGTACCATCAGTTCAGTAGGCTCTCTCCTTTCGCCCCTCCATGTAGTTGATGAACGCGCGGTTGGCCACTACGTTTCCGCCTGGGGTGGGGTAGTTCCCGGTGAAGTACCAGTCGCCCAGGTCATTTGGGCAAGCCCGGTGGAGATTCTCTACCGTTTGGAACACTATGGTCACCTCGGCGTGCATCTCGGGGTGGCGGAGCAGCTTGCCCATGTGGGCAGAGAGGTCCTGGTGGGTAAAGGGGGCGTAAATGGCTTTCACGCAGTTCTCGGCCTGCCCGATCCCCTTGGCGTTCTCCTGTAGGCAACGGTGGTAGACCTCTTGCAGCAGATCATCTTGCCCCTGCAGGTGTAGCAGGTCCACCGCGGTGCGGAAGGCGATGAAGTCGCCCAGCCGGGCCATGTCTATCCCGTAGCAATCGGGGTAGCGCACCTGTGGCGAGCTGCTCACCACCACGATGCGCTTGGGCTGCAGACGGTCGAGAATCCGGAGGATGCTCTCGCGTAGCGTGGTGCCCCGCACTATCGAGTCGTCTATCACCACCAGCGTGTCTTCGCCGGGGCGCAGGGTGCCGTAGGTTACGTCGTACACGTGCTGCACCATATCGGTCCGGGCCGCGTCTTGGGTGATGAAGGTGCGGAGCTTTATGTCTTTCACCGCCACTTTTTCTACCCGTAGCCGGTGGTGTAGTATTTCGCCCACGGCCTCTGGGGTTTGGGGGTGCTCCTGGAGTATCCTGCGGATTTTATCCTCCATCTGGTAGCTCTCTAGCCCTTTCACCATTCCGTAGAAGGCCGATTCTGCGGTGTTTGGGATGAAGGAGAATACCGAGTGGTCGAGGTCGTAGTCGACGGCCTGTAGGATCTGGGGCGCGAGCAGTTCGCCGAGCTTCACCCGTTCGCGGTAGATGTCCTGGTCGGTCCCCCGGCTGAAGTAGATGCGCTCGAAGCTGCAGGAGCGCCGGGGCTGCGGTTCGCGCACTTGGGTGTGCAGCACCTCGCCGTTTCGCCGTACTATGAGCGCGTAGCCCGGCATGACCTCGTGCACCTGGCTGGCCGGGACGTTCATCACGGTCTGGATTACAGGGCGTTCTGAGGCCACCACGGTGAACTCGTCGCTGTCCATGTAGAAGGCCGGGCGGATGCCCCAGGGGTCGCGGCACACGAAGGCATCGCCATGCCCGAGCAGCCCGGCCATCGTGTAGCCCCCGTCGAAGTCCTTGGTGGCCTCGGCTATCAGCAGCGGAACGTTGAGGTTCTTCGCGATGAGCTGGCTAATCTCGATGTTGGGTATGCCGGCATCCTTGTACTGGCGGAAGAGGGTTTGGTTCTGGCCGTCGAGGAAGTGCCCGAATTTCTCTAGCACCGTCACGGTGTCGCTCAGGTCTTTGGGGTGCTGCCCGAGGTTCACCAGGAGCTGGAAGAGCTCTGGGGTGTTGGTGAGGTTGAAGTTGCCCGCCATCACCAGCGTGCGGGCTTTCCAGTTGTTGGCCCTTATCTGGGGGTGGACGTAGTCTATCGACCCGTCTCCGTAGGTGCCGTAGCGCAGATGCCCTAGGAACAGCTCGCCGGCAAAGGGCAGGTTGGCCTTGCACCATTCCACGTCGGCCAGCTGCTGGGGCGCTAGCCCTTTCATGTGCCCGTAGACCTCGGCAAACACGTCTTTGATGGGCGTAGAGGAGTTGCTCCGGGCCCGGTCCACATAGCGATACCCCGGGGGGAGGTCGAATTTCACCGATGCGATACCCGCGCCGTCTTGCCCGCGGTTATGCTGTTTCTCCATGAGGAGGTACATCCGCTCTAGCCCGCAGCGCCAGCTACCGTAGCGGGTTTGGTAGTACTCTAGCGGTCGTTTCAGCCGCAGTAGGGCTATTCCACATTCATGCTGTATGGCATCGCTCATCGTGAGGTACCTGCTATTTGGCCGGGCAAAGGTAGTAATAATTCAGAGAACGGAAAATGCGAATTGCAGCCTTGAGATGGCAATGCCCCGGGGCTTCTTCGCGCCCCAATGCCGCCCTACCATCGCCGTACCAACTTAACACCAACCTTACACCAACCTTACA
>LIIK01000055.1 GCA_001421095.1 Candidatus [Bacteroides] periocalifornicus
ACTTCTACCTGGCCGACCTGCTCTCCGAGGAGAACAGGACTCTGAAGGACAAGCTCTTCGTGCTGCTGGAGCACGACCGCTACGTGCTGAACCGCCGGGTGAACACCGTCGGGCTCTACGACGAGAGCCACGCCTTCTTCACCGACGGGCAGACCGCCCACGCGCAGTTCTGGAANCGCTACGTNCGCCCGCCCCTGCGGGAGTACTGGGACTTCCTGGTNGCCCGCNGNGANCTGCTNGTGCCCCAGGACATCCGCGAGCGCAAGGGCAGNTTCTTCACCCCCCGNCAGTGGGTGGANCTCTCNCAAAANTACCTGGCCGACGCCCTGGGCGAGGACTGGCAGGAGGAGTACACCGTGTGGGACCCCGCCGCGGGTACTGGCAACCTGCTGAATGGCCTCACCAACAAGTACAACATCTGGGCCTCGACCCTCGACCAGCAGGACGTGGACGTGATGCGGGACCGCATCCGCAACGGGGCGAACCTCCTGGAATCCCACGTATTCCAGTTCGACTTCCTGAACGATTCATTCGACAAGCTCCCCGCGGAGCTGCGGGCCATAGTCGACGACCTGGAGCGGCGGAAAAAGCTGGTGGTGTACATGAACCCGCCCTACGCAGAGGCGGGAAACGCCCACCTCCCCGCAGGGAGCAGCGAGGGGAATAAGACTGGCGTATCGAATAATAGCCGGGTATGGGAAAAGCATAGAGAAAGCCTCGGGCTCGGAATACGAGAGCTCTACGTGCAGTTTTTGATGCGTATACAGGATGAAATCCCCGGCTGTTGGATTGGTGAATTCTCAAAATTGAAAACCCTTCAATCCACCGCTTTTTCGGCATTTCGACAGCACTTCCATGCTGAGCTCGAGACGATTTTCCTGATGCCCTCCAAGACCTTTGACAATGTGAAGGGGGAATTCCCGATCGGGTTTAAGGTTTGGCATCTCACCGCAAACGCCTTCCCCTTCACATCGATAGCGGCGACGGTGTACGATGAAAAGGGCAATTGCACAGGAACAAAAACCTTGCGCCCAGAGGATGATGCCCCCAGGATATCATCATGGATTCGCCGATTCTTAGCACCTAGCCCCACGCAGCCCATAGGCTACACCGGCAACTACGGACCCGATTTTCAGCATAACCATTACCTCCGCCTGCACAGCACCAAGCGCCTCAACAGGAATGGTACGCTGGACAATTCCACAAAATACCCCATCGGCACACCCCAGCTACTCCCAATCTGCATCTACTTCGCCGTCCGCCTCTGCATAGAGTCCACCTGGCTGAATGACCGCGACCAATTCCTATGGCCCCATGAAAGCTGGCGGGGCGATGCGGAGTTCCTGCGCAATTGCCTGGCCTTCACCCTACTCCACGGGCAGAACCGCATCTCCTGCGCCGAGGGGGTGAATCACTGGATTCCCTACACCGAGTACGAGGTGGATGCCAAGGAGAAGTTTTCTTCACATTTCATGACCGATTTCCTCTCGGGCAAGCTCGGCAGGAAGAAGGCGGACACGGGCGACCTCTTCACAGAGAGCGTTGATCTGATTCCCAGAGAGCCCGTGGTCTTCTCGCCCGAGGCGCAGGCAGTGCTGGACGCGGGTCGTGAACTCTGGCGCTACTACCACGCCCAGCCGAACGCCAACCCCAACGCCGCCCTCTATGACATCCGCCTCCACTTCCAGGGCTGCAAGCCCAACGGCCACATGAACCCCAAGAGCGACGACGCGCGCTATACCGAGCTGATCTCCTCCCTGCGCGAACGGCTCAAGGCGCTGGCCAGGAAGATAGAGCCCAAGGTGTACGAGCACGGCTTCCTGCTGGGGTGAGGCGTTTGTAGCAAGGAGCTTAGGACGCTGCGGGGGGCGTTTGTCGCGACGTGGCGCACCGCGTTGCGATTATGTGCATTTCTATCAATTGGCGAGGTTGCCCATCGCATTCTTTGGTAGGGGCGATGCCGAGCGGAGCGAGTGCTCGCCCTAACGATGCCGCATCGCGATTATGATGCGTCTTATGGGGATCTCGGTAGGGGAGGTGCTGTAGGGGCGGGCCGAAAGTTGCCCGTCCACTCGAGAGTACCCTCCCTAACCAACGTGGCGGCGGCGTGCCGCATCGTGATTAAGGATGCCGCACCGTGACAAAGACCATAGGTCCCCACAGGTACGAGGCGTGAGGACCAGAAAACGACGCGGCACGCCGCGTCGCTACGTCCTTCGAGAAACGGGAGAATCGGATTTAAACCACCGTTTGGATTTCCCGTATTTTCCTTAACTTTGCTGCATCCTAAAATTCACTCGATCATGGAAAAGCTAGAGCTTCAGTACCAGGGCAACCTCCGGGTGCAAGCAACCCACATGCGTAGTGGCACTATGATAACCACTGACGCCCCAGTAGATAACCACGGTCTAGGGCAATCCTTTTCGCCTACCGATCTCCTTTGCACAGCTGCTGGTGCCTGCATGCTCACCATAATGGGCATAGCTGCAGACACCCACGGTATCGACCTCAAGGGGGTAAAAGTGCAGGTGGAAAAGGAAATGGCAGCAGAACCCCGCAGAGTGGGCGCCATCCACATGACCGTTGATCTGAGGGGCTGTAACCTCGATAAGAAGCAGCGCACTATTCTAGAACGCAGCGCGCAGACCTGCCCTGTGCTGCTGAGCCTACACCCCGATGTAAAGAAGGATATACAGTATCTCTACGAATGAGGCGGTTAGCTCCTACCATCATCAGAAAAGGGGGAGAATGCTCTGGCATACTCCCCCCTTTTATACGTGGTTACCAGAGGTTCTCCCGATCCATCTCCTCCAGAACCTCTCGCCCAACCTTTGCAAATCTCCTAGCCTCCGCAAGCGTGGGGTAGAGAGCCCTTGCCCGTTGGAGATCTTCAAGAGCTTTTAGCGCTTTGTCCCTATTCTTCTGGTAGATGCAAGCATGGAACAATAGCCCAGAGGTTAGCATGCACCAGGTATCACGAGAATCTTCATCCACCTTCTCTATGGGAGGGTAGCAAGCCAACGCCTCAACAATGAGGGGGTATGCCCTAACAAAATCCTGCTTTTCGATAAACCGGATTGCCCTGAGGCTTCGCATAGTGAGCGCTTGCTCTCGGTATTTTTCATTTCCCTCCGTCTGGCTAAAACGCTCTACAATGGGGATCGCCTCGGCAAAGAAGGCATCCATATCCTCAGGGAAGCGCTTGCGGTAAAAGGGAAGCCACCAGCTTTGGGCCTCGGCAAGCAGCATGTAGTTTGCCGCCAAGAGATCGAGATAGTACTCTGGATCTAGCTCGTAGCAACGCTTGCAGTAGTGAAGAGCCTCCTGTAGATGGCTGTAGGCCCAGCGCCTAGCAATGGGGTAATCGTAGGCCAACGCCAGCAGCCGGTGGTACTCGAACATCAACCCGTTTGCTAGCCCCTGCTCATCTGTCCGGTTACCCGCCTCTGCGAGCGACCGCTCACACCACATTCGGGCGATTCTGGATGCCTTCCGAAGCCTACACCAACTATGCTGATTAGTCAAGAGTTCCATAAGATCGGTGTAGAATCTAGCCATCCGTGAGGGATGAGTACGTTGGAAATCAGCTGGATAACACCTATAGAGTTCCTCCGACATGGCAATCTGCGCCCTACAGATCTTGACAGCCGCCTTCGTCTTCCCTAAGCCCGCCAAAAGCTTACGAAGCGTTCCCCACACATCCAGGAGCATTTCGCAAGCGTCTTTATTGCCTGTAACCGTAAGGGTTGTAGCGAGTTCATCTGCTCGGTGGAGCAACACAGGGAGCATTTCGCGAGCCTGTACCTCTTCGCCATCCTCCAGAAGGCTGAAAACCTCTTCTGCATCACTATTCAGCTGCTGCAGCGCGAGTTCAAGGCCTCCGCTCGCACCAAATATCCTGTCGAACTCTTCGACCAGTGCCGAGATCTGCTGGCGAAGCCTGGGGTTTGCCTCATCGTTGGCTGGGACTTCACTGAGGAGGTCGGTGATTTCACTCCGCACCGCAACGCAGTGATCTTTGAGCTCTTCGGGAAATCCTCCCTCTTCCTTTACCGCTTGGGCAATAAGCCGGACGTTGCGCTGCGAGATCCTAAAGCGTTCCAGGTGATTCTTACAGCTCCGTCCGAGGACTGTACTGTACTGAACTGCCGCCCCTAGGTACTCCTCCAGATTCTCCAGTAGATTAGCTTCACAGAGAAGTCCCTGTAGATTGAAGTACTCTCTGCAGTTCGCTAGGGCTTTCGCTTCGTCTAGCGTTACCACCCTATCGTACAGGGTGAAGAGCGAGGCGTGGATGCGCGCACGACGCTCTACGTAGGCAGGGTACTCCTCGGCAACATCGGGGGTTATATCTGCCGTCTGCGGGTTGAACATCGCCAAGGTCTCCTCAAGGATCTGGATGCACTTACGGTAGTCTGTTGGCTCGGTCGTCACACCGTTAGTACCTTGACGCTGATCCTTGATGTACTCCATCATGTAGAGCGACCAACCAGCACGCAAGCCATACACGTAGGCATCTACACTTTTCCCTGCCTCTTTTGCCGACAATCGGCATTTTAGGAATATATTCTCCGCCTCCTTATGCCGCGCAGGTATCGTCTCCATGCACTCTGCCGCCTCCATTTTTAGGCGAATGAAATTGGCCGGATCCCTGTGCTGCATGGCCACTTCAGCCCCTTTCAGGAGCATCTCTGCCACATTGGTCAGCAACTCAACCTCGCGGGGCCGGGTGGCCCAGGGCGCCTCATTACCATCATCGCCATCGTAGTTCTGCCGATACTCCTCCATCAAGATTGCGCAGTACTCATGGATAGCACGGTAGGCCCACTGAGCAGCCTCGTCGTCTAGTTCCTTATCTTTCAGCACAGCATCTACCACCCAAGCCAAATGGGGGAGCGCCTGTGCCTCATGCTCAGGATCGTTCCAGCGGCTAAGACAGATGCCGAGTGCCGTTGTTGCCCTTACCAGCTCCCCATTCAGCCGACTATTACTTTTCGCGAGCGCTATTGCCCTCTGGAGATACCCCTCATCCTGCCTACGGCTCTCAGGGGTTATATCCTCTTGATTCATAGTCAGCACATGGCACCACCAGAGCGACTCGTACTGGAGCTTCTCTAGGTCATCTACCCCGCTCTCCCCCATGCTATCGGCCAGCTGCTCAAACTGCTCTCGAATCGCAAGGATATCTGCATGCTTGATTCTCAGGCTATACTGCAGCAAATCGTAGCGTAATAGGTATCGTTCAAACTCTAGCCCATGCCCATCCGCCAGGCTATAGGCCTCCTACAGTTCACGCCCAGCACGTTCGAGCTCTTGAGAATCTAACGGTTCACCGTCCTCGCCAAGATTTTCCCGCACACGCTCCAAGGCCGTCTCACGCAAGGCTCGGATGCGCGATTCAATATCATCTCGCTTCATTCAGTAGCAGATTGTTTTTACTGGGTAATAGATGCTTGATTACCAGCCGTACTTATCAGATTTTCGACCCACCCGTTGAAGTGCGGGGCCTTTGCCCGCATGGTGGGGATGCCGATGGATTCGGCCAACAGGGGGCCAACGATTACTTTACTATAGCCGTCTACAATTCGCTTCAACCGATGGCTAGGTGATGTTTCTAGACCACCATTAATCAACTCAGGGTTAGAAAATTCTTTAAAAATTTTATTTAACCCTTCTGAATCAACTTTATATTTATAAAAAACCTCCTTATCGCAAAAGAGCAAAGCTTCGAATTCATGAACCAAGAAGTTAGGAATAAATCTATACCTTAAACTTTCATCTATCTCGCCCTTCATAGCCTCCTCTACCGCTCTTACCTTCTTGTATACATCGGTAATTCGGTCGCATTTATCCTACATGGGGAAGTTATGGGATGCTTTTATACCATACCAGTCAATTAGAGTCGTTACAAAGCAGTCCTCCTCAGCCTTTAAATGCCCCTCTATCTGATATTTTAAAACGCTCCAAGGGACAATTCCTCCTCCTGATTTTTTAATAATTGGAGCTACAATCCAGATTTTGTACTCCTGCAAATAGTTAGACAAAGCCTCTTTGCAGAATTCTTGTTCGGTTTCCCCTTCGCAAACTGCTATAACTCTACACATCTCCTTTTAGTATTGCAGCTGTCCCTGTGGAATTATAGATCTCTTCCAAATCTCACCAAGGCTGTACATCTCTAGCCAAATATCCAAATTATTACTACTAAGTCGCTGAAAACGAGATTCTCCATCTACTAAATCAACTGCAATGACATCTTCTGGGTTAAAATGGCTTATTAGATCTGCCGATTGCGTAGCGGCTATCACCTGCGCTCCTCTAGCTGTAGCCGACCGCATGAGCCCGGCCAGTTTTGCGATAGCGAATGGGTGGAGACCCAGCTCAGGCTCGTCTATCACTATAGTAGTCGGCAACTTAGGCTGGAGGAAAAGCACCGTCAGCGCAATGAAACGAAGCGTTCCATCCGAGAAGGCGTTGGGGCCCTGAATCGCCTCAAATTCTTCAGAACGCCACTGTAGCCGTACTGTTCCCGCATCCCTGTCTGGCTCCAAGACAAAATCGTTAAAAAATGGAGCTACCGAGTGTATCGTACCCCGAATTACATTATATCTATTCGGATGTTTCTCCCTAATGTGGTATAAAAAAGCCGCTAGATTACTACCATCTGAATATAAGTAGAGGGTGTCGTCATCCACATTACTCCCCCCCTTCATTGGAGAATTCAACCCTATATCATGAAAATGGTAGCGCCTACAGGACTGTATATATTTCCGAATATAGAGACCTCTACCTATTGTATGCTCTCGTACTCTTGCTTCGCTATATGTCCCGCCGACCTTCCAATGTTTTCCTTTATAAATTAAATCTTCATCCGTAACAAAAATACCATCTACTCCTTTTTCTAATTCGATTCCATAGCCATTCTTACCTCCATCAAATTCTAGCAAAAAACGGATCTTATGGCTCACCTTCGCCCCTTTATGGAGAAAAGCTTCTACTCCGCCCCTAGCAACTATATAGCGTTGCATAGATTGGTGGTATAGAACATCCAAAAACGTAAAGAACGACAGCAGGTTGCTCTTCCCGCTCCCATTCCCGCCGATGAGGATGTTCAGTGGCTCTAGCTTAAGATTCACCTTCTTCAGGGTCTTGAAGCCCTCGATCTCTACGTAATCCAGCATTCCCCAGCCCTCCTGTGCATTCGTTATTGCTCCAGCCAAAATTCTCCCCGCAAAGTTACCCTTTTATCCAAAAATTCCAATACCCTGCTGTGCAAAAGCGAAGCCCCGCCTCCCGAAGCTGGAAGACGGGGCTTTGCCCTATCCTTAAAAGTTCTGATACCCCTTATTTTTACTGGGTAGGCATCCTATTAGCGTGCGTGCAGGAATCATGCGAATCAGAGCGACACCATGGCCTTCAGCATCACGCAAAAATTTTGAACCCGTCCTACTCTGGTATATAGATGATCTCTCCGCTCTCGAGCTGGTAGGCCACCCCTACCTTGCGCCCCTTCTGCTGGCTGCTGGTAGCATCCTTGCTCGGGGTGTAGCGCTCGATCTTCTCCCCCTTCTTCATGATGATCTCCATGTTGTCCTTCCCAGGGTTCTTCACCATCGTGTAGTCCTGCTGAGAGAAGATCTCAGTCATGTTGAACTTCGTAACCAGCGCCACCATCAGCGCGAGGGCGAAGACCATTGCGATGTCGAACATATTGGAGAGCAGGCTGCTGGGGTCTACCTCCTCGTCGGTAAAACGTCGCCTACTTGCTGCCATGGCTTAGCGTATCGTTGATGTAATCGAGCCATACGAGGTCGCGGTGGTTGTAGCTCCTCAGCATCTGGAGGGCGAGGTAGCCGACCCCCGAGGCGAACATCCCCAGCACCGTGGTAGCAAACGCCACCTGCATATTGTAGGCCATGCTCCCCACGTCGCCCGTGCTCAGCCCTACGAGCGCAGGCCCCATAGGGATGAGCGTCCCCATGAGCCCGAGGATAGGCCCGAACTTCGTGAGAATCTTCGGCTGGCTTAGCCTCCGTTCCAGCTCCAGCTCGTAATTGCCTATCAGGTAGTTCCGCTCAGCCTCGTTGGCCTTAAGGGTTTGGAGTGCCACCTGCTCGAAGGGTGTAGCACCATTGGCCTTCTCCAGCTGGGCGGTTAGCGGAGCAAGCCCTTGGATCTTGAGGCCATCCATGAGCACACCGTACCGTTTCAGCCGACGTTGGTAGCGTTGGCGAGCACCGAAGAGCCCACCGAGCTGCAGCACACTCAGCACGAACAGCACCAGCAACCCCACCACCACGGGGATCAGCAGCCCATTCGAGATCCAGAACATCACCTCAGAGATAACCTTCATATCTAAAATGCTATTACCAAATATCCAGCGATTGTTAAACTACATGATTCTTCCCCTTTTCCACCTCGCCCCCGCCCGGTAGAGCAGGTAGCCGATACCGCCGCCCGCAATCAATAGCAACACCAGTAGCCCAGCCTGCAGAAGCGTAGCCCAACCATTGCCCACCGAGGGGGCCACTACCCTGCTCTGCGGGGCAAACATGTAGGCCATAACCACTATGGCCAGCGTTGTTAGGCAGAGCAGCACCACCACCTCATTGCCCCAGCGCAGCCAACGCACCACCCACGGGGCTAGCAGCACCAATGCCGCCGTTGCTAGCATCATAGCCCCCGTAACCAGCCAGAATGACATCCCCGGCAGCTCGAAGAGCAACACTACCCGCACGTAGAACAGCGCGGGGAAAGCCAGCACTGGCGGAATGAATATCGCCAACCGCTGCCCCACCACCCTCGCGCAGTACATCAGCCCGTAGTAATGGTACTCATGGCGAGTAGGCCAACGGTTCTGCGCAGTGGCAGCCGCCATTACCAGCATCACATCTAGCATCACCAGCAGGGTAACGTTGCCCAGCTGCAGCGGGGTGTTCAGCGTGCTATCGACCCAGAGCTTGCTCACCTGCAGCGTCCACGGATGGATAAGCGCAAGGAAAAGCACATAGATACCCGCATGCGCCAACCTCAAGACCCACTGCGCCCGCTGCCCTTCCTCCACCAGGAGCTTCAGCAGCGCCAGCACGCTAAGCAGTAAGAAGACCCCAGACATTATTTGAACCTCCCTATTGTAGAGGCGAGTCGAAAGCTGCCCGCCCACTATTCCACTATCTGCACTTTTCCCCTTTCATTCACCGAACCATCGCCATCTTCCCCAGCCCCACTCTATGCCACAGGGTAAAAAGCCCAAGATTCTGCACAGCGGCTGTAAGCATCCTAGTAGCCACGAAGCATGCCGCATTGGCTACTAGGACACACACAGCCAATCAGCATTATTCTCCCTACTCTTCCCTCTTCCTCCTTCTGGCAAATACGATAAGCGCCGCGGCTATCACCACTATACCACCTATAATCCATGTAAGGCTCTTCTGCCACGGGCTGCCCTCAGTGGTCTGTACCTGGCTGTTCTGCTCGTCCTTCTTCAGCACCTGGCCCTTGCTGTCTGCCGAGGGGGCGGCATTGCGCACCTGGTCTATCTTCGCCTCGTAGTCGGCCTTGGTCTGGGCATCCACCTGTTGGCCGATGAAATCGCGCAGCTTCGCGTTGTTGCATACCGTACCGCTACAGCCAGCGCCGAACTCCTTAATCAGGTCAGTGTGTATCTTGGCGAGGTTGGCCACCACCTCTGGGCTCGCCTTCCACATGCCTTTGCGCACCGTCTCGAGCATGGTGCCCGTCATATTCTGGAGGGCGGCCGGATTCTCCCGTTTGAAGAATTCTACCGTACCGAGGTGCTGGGTATCTGCAACGTACATGTCATAGATAGCCTCCCAGAGCTCACGGTCTATTACGCTCTCCTTCATCACATTCCAGCCGTAGGTGTTGGTTATCGTCTCGTCAATAGCCGCTGCAGCACCTGCCCCCTCGGCCAGCATCTGCTTCACGTAGGTAGGGTTAAGGATGGTAGTTCTAGCCTCCACCCCTATAGCCTGCTTAATCTCCTGGGTACGCACCCGATTCCTATTGCGCAGGTCAGAGAAATAGCCCTCGGGATCCTTGCCCGTAACCTCATGCACCGCGAGCGTAAGGCCGCCCATGAATTCGTACACATGGTCTAGGCTAAGCGCGCCCCAGGTATTACTCTGGCGGGGCTGCACCACCGCATCGGTATTCTGCAGCGCAGCGCGGAAAGTACCCTCGGTGAATGAGCCCCAAGCCCCCTTGCTGCCGTAGATGGCCCCCATGTTATTGAGGTAGACCGAGGCGATTTCGCTCCTATCCTCCCACTTATCGCCAGCCTCCACCATCTCCTGTATTCCCGTGCCATACGCACCGTTCACCCCGCCGAACACGCGCGCCGTGCTTAGCTCGCGGGCCTGCGCAGGCGTTAGCCCTTGGTCGAGCAATGCCCGCTCGGCATCCGTTACACCTTTGGCCACCATATTCTCCACCGCATCGGCAGGAGCCTCTGCGGCCAACTCTACCGCCTTCTGGATTAGGAAGAGCCGCGAGGCCGCAATATCGCGCAGCTGTCCGCTGGTCTGCACCACCACATCGATCCTTGGCCGACCAAGCTCCTCGGCGGGTATTAGCTCCACGTCGAGCACCCGCCCCATGCGGTCGCGCACGGGCTGCACGCCTAGCAGGTAGAGGATTTCGCCCACGGTAGTTCCCTCGCTCTCTATGAAACTGCTACTCCAGAGCGTGAAGCTCACCTTGCGAGGGAAGTCACCATCGTGCCGCTTGCGATAGTCGGCTATCAGATCGTCGGCTAGCTGCTTGGCATGCTCCCACGCCTTCTGGGTTGGGGTGCGCTCAGGATCTATAGCGTACAGATTGCGCCCCGTGGGGAGTACGCTCGGCGAGGCGATGTAGTCGCCCCCAGGCGACGGGGCCATATAGCCACCATTGTAGGCGTTCTCTATCCCCTTGAGTTCTCTACTAGGACTCTCCAGCAAGGCCTGCTTATAGTAGGGAACCTTCACCAACGCCTCGCGTATCATCCCAATAGCCTCTACCAGGGGCTGCACGCTGTCGAGGAATTTCTGGTCTACCTTGCCCGAATCGGAATTTCCCATTGGCATACTGCCTGGGTGTCCGCCCATGCCCTCCGGCTTCGCGCCTTCCTTAGGCATACCCCCTGGGTGACCACCCATGCTCTCCGGCTTCGCGCCTTCCTTAGGCATACCACCTGGGTGTCCACCCATGCCCGCCGGCTTTGCGCCTTCCCTAGGCGTATCTACAGGATGCCCCTCATTGCCCTTTGCCTTCGCATCGCCAGTAGGATGTCCGCCAGCAGCCCCTTCAGGACGCTTGCCGATTTTGGGTATCCATGAGGGATGCCCGCCACCCATCATACCTCCCGATTTTCCACCCATCTTCCCGCTCATGCTGCCCATGGAGGTAGGCATACCCATCATGCTCCCCATCCCCATCATTCCCCCGCTACCCTGCTTGGCCTTCTCGGCCTGCATAGCCAGGTAGGCCTTCTCGGTGGCGAGGTCGCCAGCCCGCACTCCAGCCCGCTGTAGCTCGGCCTGCAGATCCACATTCGGGCGCGCTTGTATAGCCCTAATCTGCGCCTCGGCGGGTTTCAGGAAGTGCTGCGCATAGTAGGTGTCATTTTTAATTTGCGCAGCTGTGGCCTGCCCGCGATACTTGGCGAGCTGGGCAATACCGTAAGCAAGCGGATCTACCGTGAGCATCCGCACGCTGCTGGCGATTTTCTCAGCTGGGAACGGTATTCCGGTGCGGTACATCCCCCCGGGGATTTTAGCCGTGGCCAACTCTACCACGAAGTCAGAGAGCATGTCGATCTCATCCCTACTGTAGGGCTTGCTGAGTACAGAGTCGAGCTTGAGATCGCGATAGTAGCCCTTGGCAACGGCTATTTTCTTAATCCTCAGGCTCAAGGCTTCATCATCCTTCTCATTGCCAAGGTACTGCTCACAAAGCTTGAGGAATGCCGACACCTCGGCCTCCAGCTCGGTGGATATGAAGGGAGGCGCAAGGTACGACACCAGCTCGGCATAGCTACGTCTTTTAGCAATGATAGCCTCGCCGATGTTCGCAGTGGTGTAGTAGTAGATGTGCGGAAGGGTATTCACCATCCGATCAGTGTAGTCCTCATGGCTGAGCGCCACCTGCTTCCCGGGGATGAATTCCAGGCTGCCGTGCGTGCCGAAGTGCATCATCACATCGGCGCCAAAGGCGTAGCGCACCCACATGTACGAGGCGATGAATGGGTAGGCTGGCACAGGCACAGAGCCGTGGACCATCTTGAAATCGTTAGCCCCTGCACCCTGCGCAGGCTGCGGGAGTATGGCCACATTCCCGAGCTGGATACGGGTTACCGCAATGCCCGGCTTCCCATCCTGCACATAGGTAAGGTACTCGCCCGGCACAGGGCCGTACTTGGCCTTGAGGGTATCGCGCTGGCGCGGCGTTAGGGTTATATCCACCCAGCGCTGTAGCGAATCGGCGGGCACAAAGGCCGGGTAGCCGCTCCGCATGAAATCGCTCTGCGCCCCCTCTGCATAGCTATTGAATAGTGCCCCCTGGGTCATTATCAATCGGTTGAACTCCTTGGCAGTGGCGGGTAGCCCATCCACATTATAGCCCGCCTGCTTCAGATGCACCAGCACATTGAAGAGCGAGTTATCCACCTCTATCCCCTGCGCCACGAGGCTATTTGCCCCAGGGCCCTTGTAGTAGTAGATAGCAACCCGTTTCTCGCCATTGGGCTTATGCTTAAGCGCGACGTAATTCTTGGCCAGCTGGCAGAAGGTGGCGAGCCGCTCGGAGGCGGTACGGAATATCTTCAGACCGTCGTTCCGCTCCTCCATCACCACGAGGGCGTAGGGCAGTATGGCACCGTCAATCTCTGGCGTTACTACGCTCTGGCTCAGGAATCCGCCAATGAGCCCGTTCGGGTCGGCCACCCACTCCTGGTGGGTCATCCCCACGGTTATGGGGGCGAGCACGGGAATGTTTCGCCCTTTCAGCCAAGCTATCAGCTCATCGCTACGTCCTGAGAGCAGGCGTCCGTGGGGGAAGTAGACCACCAGGTCGGGCTGTATGGAATCGAGGAACTCGAGCCGCTTGCCGAACGATGAGATCTGGTAGATGTTGAATCCCTGGGCCGTAAGTCCATCGTAGAGTTCATCGAGGTACTCCCGATTCGAGTTGAACGGGCCTGCAATCCCTGTGATAACCGCCACCCTTGGGGCGCCCTCACGGTAACCATGCGCCCTGTAGTACTCCTCATACTCGCGAATGCTGTAGAAGGCCTTGTCCTCGGAGTCACGCGCGAAGAGCAAGTCATCGCCATAGCGAATCGGCTCGGCCACCTCGCCCGTGCGTAGGGGCTTGCCCACCACATCGCGCCGCAGGTAGTTGAAGGCCGAGCGGTAGTTGCTCGTCCCCCCGTTCATTATGTAGCGTAGCAGGGTCTTCTGCGCCACGCTGTCCATGTTGGTGAGGTTGTTCTCGGGGGTAGTCACCATCATGGTGGTGTACTTCACCCCCTTCTCGTCGAGCGCACGGATAATATCGCGGTCATCCTCCGTCCACTTGAGGCCCATGCCGAACACCAGCACGGCATCGTACTTCGATAGGCGGGTGAGGTCATACTCTGGCCGCACATCCGCATTGAGCTTGTCGGCAGAGAGAACCATCCGGCTCAGCATGAAATCGGGCATATTGACAGCCGCCACCCGTATAGGCCGAGGCCGTAAGCAGAGCCATAGCACCACCCCGAGCACCACTAGCACTACGAGGCCTAGGAGTAGGAAAACTTTCTTCTTCATGGGAGGGAAAGGATTAATGGGACACCATCTCAAATGCACAATGCACAATAACTCTACCCGCACGGTTCACACCGCGAAATTAACGATTTTTTGCCCCAATGGGGGGAATTTTCCCGGCAATGCGATACGATTTATAAGCAAGACCGTAGTTACAACCTATTGCGCGACGCGGCAGCGAGCCTTAAGCGCAATGCAGTATCATTTCTTAAGCGCGGTGCAGTATCAAATTTTAAGCGCAGTGCAGTATCAATTTTTAAGAGCTTCGCGGCATCATTTTTAAGCGCGACGCGGCACGCCACGTCGCTACTAAAACCCCACACGCCTGGTAAACGGTGTCATTTCAGAGTTCACGGAAATGTCTGCAATTGGTGGGAAAACCATTTCGGGCTAGGCCTTAAACCTCCAATACGGGAATCGGAGAATAATCCCCCCTAGGGCTATATCCAGCAAACGCATAGGTGTAACTGGCTTGATAAGCTCTGCACCTCCTCCGTACCTGCGCCGTACCATCGCCG
>LIIK01000056.1 GCA_001421095.1 Candidatus [Bacteroides] periocalifornicus
CGCCGCTGTTTGTTCGGATTTTGCGCTGAAATCCGAAGATGAAGCGACGCAGGTGTTGAGTTGGTACGGAGCAGGTGCGGCGAAAACGTGGATGGAGGGGGTGGTTGGCCCCCTCTTTTCCCGCTCTTGTTTCACGCCTCCATGCGCGGTGAACTACCTAGAGATTCCCTCTGCTAGCTGCCTGGTAGTTCCCGTTGCGCTTCCCGAAAAGCTGCGTGCTACCACCCAGGATTCTGCTTTAGCTGGGGGTTCGCTACTATATCGTAGGCGGGAAATCCCCATACGAACTTCGGGTGCTCGTTAGGCATATCAAGGCCCGTTGTGAGTTCTCCCGGTGTCGTTATGAGAATATCGCTCGCCTGCGCTGCGCGTCGTGTACACCGTTCACCCCACCTCCGAAGATCCCAGAGGCGCATCCCCTCAAAGGCCAGCTCCCGGGTGCGCTCTTCTTTAATGGCTTGTAGCAAAGCATCACCCGTTGCGCTTACTGTACCTAAGCCTCTACTTTGGCGAAGTGCATTGAGAGCCGCCAGAGAGTTTGCCTCTTCGTTCAGCCCAAAGGCAGCCTCCGCGGCTATCAGGTAGAGCTCTGCCAGACGAAGTGGCTTCGGGGAATGCTGGTACTTATTCTCCCCTGCTACTAGAGCTGGGTTGCCTGGGTATTTATTCACCATCCACACGTTTGGGGTTGGGGTGTTGTCATCCCGTAGCTTCACGGTTCTTTGGGTGAAGTAAATCGCCCGGCGAGAGTCGGTGGGTTCGTAGAGATCCACTAGCCATTGGGTTGGCAGGTAGGCCGGGCGGTAGCTGCTATCTGCCCTGCGGAATCCAGAGTAGAGCCCCATTCCATTGGGAGCTTCCCCGCTCTTGGAGGCGAACAGCATCAGGATGACCTCAGGGCTGCTCGCGTCGCTATGCCACATTTTGGCCAGTTTAGCCGGATCGCTGAGCAGGGTGTAAGTGCCACGCTCAATGAGCTTGGAGGCCTCCGTATAGGCCTCATTCCAGCTTCGCATGGTGAGGAACACCCGCGCTCTGAGCGCCTGCACTGCGCCGGGTGTAATCGTGGGGCTAGAGGGTACGCTAGGCACATCGGAGAGCTCTTTCTCAGCCTTGTCCAGCTCTGTGAGCACAAAGCTGAACACCTCTTGCTGGGTAGCGCGCGCAGGCCTTGCGTTCACATCGTAGGCGGTTACTAGCGGTACGCAGGCGGCGGTAGGCTGGTAGGTACGAGACCATCGCAGTGCAAGTTCATGGTAGTAGTACGCCCTTAGGAAGTGGGCGTTCCCCTGGATACGGCGTACGGTGTCGAGCGCGCCGGGATGGCCCTCTTCTGGTGTAAAATCCCCGGCGTGCTCTAGGAAGTAGTTCAGATTCGCAAGGCTAGCGTAGTAGGCTCCCCACATGGCAGAAAGCTCTTTGTCCTGATTTGTCATCTGCCAGGTGTAGCTAGCGGTTCCCGTTTCTCCTGCCTGGGTGGTCGCATTCAGCAGGTCGGCCTGCACATCCTGGCAGTAGCAGTAGAATCCTAGCTGGCGGGCCCGGAAAGCGGACATGAAGCCATTGTTCCAGGCCAGCATATCCTCTAGGGTACGGAAAGCCCCGGGCCCTGGTATTCGGTCTTCAGGCTGCAGCTCCTTATTGCATCCCACGAGAAATAGGACTGGAATCAGCAACAGCGCTATACATAGATGCGATTTTATATTCATGGCTGGTAGTGAATTAGAAGTTGATTTCAAAGCCTATGGAGTACTGCTTGGTGGCGGGGTTCACATCGGTGGTTAGCATCACATCGGGCTCTGGGTCTACACCATCAAATTTGGTGAAGGTGAGGAGGTTTCTGAAGGCTAAGTAGATTTTTGCAGATTCTAGCACCCGTGTCTTCTGCATCCAACTCTTCGGGAATAGATAGCCTACCGTGAGATTCTTCAGCCGGCAGAATGAGGCGTCGCTCAGCATGCGAGAGTCGTAGCCCATCCAGAGGGGTTCGTTTTTGCTTGGGTAGGTGGCGCGGTCGCCAGGCCGTTTCCAATAGCTATCGGGGGTGATCTTCTTTGATTGGTTTTTCCCCCTGTTGATAAGCGGATTCTCTGTGCTGTACTTGTCGGCTGAGATCATCCACTTGCCTAGCTGGAAGTTGAAGTCTGCATCGAGGTAGACACCCCATAGGCTGAGGTTGAGACCAAAACCCCCGATGTAGGGCGCGTAGCGAGGCTTACCTAGCGTTTGGTACTGGCTGGTGTAGAGCGTAGCATCGTCGGTAATCCTATTCGGATCCATCTGGGGCTCCGAGGGGTCGTCAGGGTTCGCCAGGTACCATTCGGCCTTTCCGTTGTCAGGGTTGATACGGTAGAAACGGGGGTAGTAGATCTCCACGGGCCTACCTACCGCGTAGAAGGTGTTAGTGCCTGGCACTCGCCAGAATTTCCGCCCATCGAAGAGTTTCTCTACCTCCTGCCTATTGTAGTTGAACACTAGGTAGGGGGTTACGAAATTGCCCTTGGAATCCTGCCAGGCCGTAACCTCTAGCCGCAGGTCGATGCCCGTATTATTCAGCCGCCCGGTGTTACCCTGAATGCTTGCGAACCCAGAGGTGAGAGGGCGTGGCACCTTCATGAGCATGCTGCTGGTGTGCCGTCGGTAGAATGAGACGTCGAGCTTTACCCTTCGGAACACCCAGAGGCTGGCCCCCACGGTGAAGAGCGTCTGCTTCTCCCACTGGAGGTTTGGATTGCCTGGCTCTACAATGCCCCGCCCGCGCTTTCCCTGGTAGATACCAGAGGGCCCTACATACTCGTGGGTTTGGTACGCGGCTATGGACGAGTTCCCGCTAGTGCCGACACTGGATTTCAGCGTTAGTTCATCGAGCCAATCCACATTGCGTAAGAATGCCTCGTTCTTGGCTCGCCACATAGCCCCAATGCTGTAGAAAATCGCATTACGATACCTCCGGGTGAACTTTGAGGAGGCATCGTCCCGAACGCTCAAATCTAGGTAGTAGCGATCTTGGAAGGAGTACTCCAGGCGTCCGAATAGGGAGAAAAAGTAGCCCTCGTTCCAGGAGGAATTAATCCGGCGGTTTGCGGGAGCAGACTGCCCCAGGAGCATAAGACGCTCATCCCTGAATCCTGACCCTTGCGCAGAAAACCCCTTGGCAAAGGAGTAGGTGTACTCTTGCCCGATGAGCGGGGTTAGGTGGTGATTGTCGAAGAGATCTAGCTTGTACTCCAGCGTATTGCTATTGATCATGAGGACGCTTGTTGCGTTCGATTCGCCTGCGCTCCCGTAGCCTGCGGCCTCCACATAGGTGGGGAGCGTCTTGTCAGGATGCAGGCTAGAGGAGTATTGCAGCCCCCCTTGGCTTCGGAATATGAGCCTTTGCACGGGCTCTACCTGCACGAAGGCTAGCGATGTAAGCCCTGCGGTGTGGGTGGTATTGAACACGTGGGAGGCTCGGTGCTTGGGATTGATGATTTCGGTATCGGGTATCTGCTTGGGGTACTCTTTCCCGTTCTCATCGTAGGGAGTACGCCAAGAGGGGTAGAGCATTGCCGGGCCGCTAGCCGAGAAAAAGGGGTCGTCAGGGTTCACCTGCGCAGCATCGTAGGTTAGCCCGAGGTTTAGCCCAGTCCGCACATAACGGCTCACCCTACTGCTATAGTTCGCCCGTAGATTGTAACGCTGGTAGCCTGAGAGAGGGCGCAATCCCTTGGAGTAGAAGTAGCCTGCCGAAAGGTAGTAACGAGAGGCCTTGGTACCGCCCGTGAGTGAAATGTCGGCGGTATGTACGGGGGCGTTCTGCTGGTAGTAGTACTTGTACCACTGGTAGTTATTATGCCCATACTTTGCGCGAAGGTTCTCTAGCACAGCAGGGGGTACCGTGCCGAGTTCCTCAAACATGGCGAAGGCCTCGGAGGTCGTTTGCATCTGGTCATAGTAGCGCGTGCTGGCCAGATTGGAGAGCCCAAAGGAGTAGCGTGCCATTACGCTCGCCTTCTCCCCCTCCTGCCCTTGCTTGGTGGTTACGTAGATAACGCCGTTGGCTGCGCGAGACCCGTAGATAGAGGTGGCAGAGGCATCGGTTAGGATGTCGACCCGCTCAAAATCCTGCGGGTTTATCGAGAGGAGGGTCTCGGTGGATACGGGCAGCCCATCGACTACTATGAGCGGCGCGCTGGATGCTCCAAGCGAACCTGCCCCGTGTAAGCGAATGGAGCCAGCCTCAGAGGGTTCGCCCGTGTAGTTGAGTACAGAGAGCCCCGGAATCCTGCTCGCTAACCCATCGAGCGCACTGGCTGAGGGACGGGCCTGCACCACCTTGCCTGCCACGCTACTCACGCGCCCTACAGTGCTGCTTACCTTTTTACCCGATCCGTAGCCCATTACCACCACCTGCTCTATGGCCTCGGTGGAGGGGTGCATGGCAATATTGATCTCATTGCGTTCTCCTACCTCCACCTCTTGGCTCTCCATGCCCATGTAGAGGAATTGCAGCACCGCATCAGAACCCGGGACCTCTATGGAGTACCGGCCATCAGCATCGGTAACCACCCCAACCGTCGAGCCTTTCAGCAGCACCGAGAGCTGTACAAGCGGCTTCCCGTCCGTAGCGTCGGTTACCTGCCCCACCACTCGGCGTATTTGCCCGTGGCTAGCGTAGCCCGCAAGCAGAATTGAAATCAGTAGTAACCATTTTATCCGCATAGATGTAGCGTGTTTATGAATGGAAAATCTCGTTTAAAGAACGCGCAAAGTTGCAAATGTTCCTATGAACATCAAAATTAATCCTGTACCTCTTACCAATGCCTGGTTGCCCCGAGGTACAAGAGAAAGCGCACCCTGCGGTTGGATGCGCTTTCTCTTGCTTTCTGGAATTTCTACTGCTTGCAGACCTCCAGCGACCGCCTCTGCCCTTGCGCCTCTACCACCAGCAGGTAGATTCCTGAGGGCAGATATCCCAACTGGAGAACGAGCCTATCCTCCCCCTGCGCAGCGGCCTCATACACCACCCTACCCGTAGCATCCACCAGGGACACACGCTCTGCCTTTCCCACTCCTGTAAGCGTAAGGCACTCGGTGAATGGGTTCGGTGTGCACTGCACGTCAGCCAAGGATTCAAGCCCTTCCACGGGATCCACTTGGGTGCGGGAGAGGGCTACAGACTCTTGCCCGCCATTCTCCTGTACCGTTATGATCCCGCTGGCATCCTTATATCCCCTAGCCTGTACGGTGTAGCGGTATTGCCCCACTGGGAGTTTCAGGGAAAGCACACCCTCCGTATCGGTTCGGCGTTGGGGTTGCCCTTCTACCTCAACCCTAGCTCCTCGCACGGGCTTGCCATCTGCCGTCACCGTAAAGGTGAATGGGTAGCGCACAGCCTCGTGTAGCACTACTCGTTCACTCGTTGGTATGGAGCGTAGCACATGGAGCGAACCCCGAACCTCTGCGTAGCCAGCCATCCGCACGGTATAGGGATGATCGCCAACCTCCAACACCACAGCAACCTCTCCAGCCGCCGTGGTTGAATACTCCCGAGCAGCCAGCTCAATAGTAGCCCCAGCAATAGGACTTCCAAGGGTATCTACCACGGTAAGGGTGGCAGCCTGCATTACAATTTGCTCAAAGGCCACCACTAGGGTTACATTCTCTGAAATGGGTTGCATCTGGTGGGTTTGCACGGTGTCGCCATTGTCTCCCCAGTAGGCGAATTTGTATCCTGCGCTCGGCACTGCGGTCACGGGTTTAGGGGCTTGCCCAGTGGTTACGGCCTGCCTGGATGTAGCCACCCCATCGAGCTGGATTGCACCCCCATCAGGCGGAAGGGACTGGTAGGTTACAATCACCTGGTCGGCCCGCTCGAAGTAGGCCGTGCGGGTAGCATCCATGAAGGCATAGGCGCTGTCGAGCTGCTGATTGGTGCTCCCATTATCCCAACGGATGAATCGGTACCCCGGGGCTGGTTCGGCTTCTACCCTAGCTGTCCTTTCCCCTTGGGGTACGCTTTGGTTGCCTATCTCCACGGTCTTACTGCCGTCAGCCCCGAGCTGCCATATCTTACCGCCCTCTACGGGTTCTGCCTTGTAGGTTATGGTAACAGGCGTTGAGACTATGGGGGTAATGGCAATATTGTCGAGCATGGCGGCATAGCTCCAGGCAGTCTTGTACATCCAGCGGAACTGCAGCTGGTCGCCACCCGCCAATGCGCGATCAACGGTGTCTGACCGCTTACCCTGCTGATCTAGGAATATGAGGGCTCGCAGATCCTTCCATTCCTCTTCGTTCACCCGGTACTGGAGCTTTAGGGTATCGTAGCGGATCATCTTGAAGGCATAGTCGGCACTAACGAGAACCTTAGAATTCCAGCCCGCTGGGAGCAGGTAAATGGGCGAGTAGAGGTAGGATTCCACCCATGCGCCCATGCCCATCTTGTCGCTATTGCAGGTAGCCGAATAGCCATCTATGGGTGATACCTTCGCCTGCACGAGGTTAGTGATATACCAAGGGTCGTAGCTCTGGCCAACGCTTACGGTATACCAGCCCCTGTCGAACTGGCGGCTCTCAAAGTCATTGCCATCGGGCAGTGTGGCGAAGGGGGCAAACAGGGCTGTTACATTCACCGAATCCTTCACCTCCTTGTCGGTACGCTTGGGTTCGGTTACCCCGTCGCTCCAGCTCTGGAAGTAGTAGCCCGCACTGGGGGTGGCCACCACCTCTTGCCCATCGGCATTGTAGCCCACCTCTTGGTTGGCATTGCCGGCTATCGTTCCGCCTTCGCCCGCCTGGTAGTGCAGCCTAAACATCTGGTGTGCAAAGGTGGCCTTTATCTCCTTTGACTGGGAGATGCCCTTCTCCACATGGGGATTCTCTGTGCTACCATCGCTCCAACCCTGGAAGTAGTAGCCCTCGGCAGGTACAGCCATTACGGGTTCACCGTCGGCATCGGGTGAGAGTTGCTGGGGGTTAAGCCCTACAATGCTCCCCTTCCCCGCTGCTACCCCGTAGGTAAGGGTCAGCGTAGCCGGGCGTAGGGTTAGCGTAGCGTGCTTATTGCCACCCGTGAGGAGGTCTACCGTGGTGGTAACGGTACTGCAACCCGTCTTTGCCGCGCTGAAGGTGTACCGCTTGCCCTGGGGCAGATACCAAACGAGCGTACCGCTTGCCGGGGTTACCATCTCCTCCTGCTCAAGCGCCACTACTATTCCCTCTAGCGGATTGCTACCATCGGTAACCGTTATGGTCACTGGCCATAGCTCGCCCTGCACCACGCTGAATTGCCCATCCTCTGGGGTTACCACGTAGCGAGGGGTCTCATACACCTTGCCGGCAGCGGCCTTCAGGGTGTAGATACCAAGCTGTAGCGGTTGGTTAGGATCTACCGCCTGCCCATTGGCACTTAGCAGGGTGTAGCACTCTTGCTGCAGGGGATCGGGCATATCCCAGAGGTCGGCCTCCGTTGCCATGTTCCCGTACTCAAACTCTAGCTCTACCGCAGGGCCTAGCTCCACTTCCTGCGGGGCAACCCTCACTGTAGCTGGGCGCTTGGCCACCGTGATGGAGGCCTCTACCCCTAGGGCAGCATCCCATAGCCCCGCACCATCCTGCCGTGCAGCAAGGGTGGCCTGCCCTGCACCCACAAGGAAGAGCTTGCCATCGGCCACTGTGGCGACCTCTGGGTTGCTAGAGGTTACTGACACCGGCAAGCCCGAGGAGGCCTTTGCGCCTAACTCCACGGGAGCATCGCCATAGGTGTAAGCGGCATTGGCTAGCTCCCACTCCACTTTTTGCCCGTAGGCTAAGGCGACCTCGTAGTTCTTGGTATTGCCGTTGGGCGCTTTCACCGTAAGGATGCGTGGCTGGGTGAGGTCTAGCTCTGCAATGCCGTTGGCCATTTCCCGCTGCCCGCAGAAGAGCTTGGCACCTGGTGAAATCGTATAGGTGAGCTTAGCCCTACTCGGGTCGCTAGGTTTGGGGGCTTCGGCAGCTAGCACCAGTCGACAGGTCTGGCTTCCTGTAGGTGCTACTATACTCTGCCCGAGGCCAGGGTTCTTGTCGGCATCCAACGAGAGGCTTAGCAGCTCGCAGGCCCCCGAGGCTGGTGGCCGGCTCTTCAGGGTGATGGTTTGGGAGATCCCTGCATGCCCAAAGAGGTTAGCCTGCGCCTCTATAACCACGTCTTGCGTGAAGTCAAACCTGGTGCTGGATGTAACGGGAGAACCGCCATAGAGAAGCCGCACATTAGGCCAGGTGGTAGAGATGCTGCCCGCCACCGAACGGAGCTCTGTACCCTCCTCAAAGGTGATGGTGTAGGTATTCTCGCCCGTCTTCTCGAGCTTGGTCTGCCCGTTGAACTGGAACGAGGCTATAAGCTCATCAATCCGTTTCCATATACCGCCCTCCTTCTGTGCTATTCTATCCCATCGGGGCACTATAATCTCAGCGGGGTCATTGCCGCTAAAGACCAGCTTGCTCTTTGGCCCCTCGTCAAAACTGTACTCGGCCACGTAGGGTGCTGGCAACTTCCCATCGGCCTGCCGCACGTATTCAAATGTCTTAATCTCGCTCGGGGCAAGCCGTTTGCTCGCAGCCCTGAACAGCTTGATCTCCCCGTCGAACTTCACCCCAACTAGGGTTACCATGCCCATCGCCGTCTCAAAGGAGGGGGCGCCCGACTGTGCCTCTGCCTCGCTTAGGCACTCTACCCCATCGATATAAACATGCGCCCGCGACCTGGCAAAATACCCGCCCGTTATCTTGTCAAAGGCTATTGTGAGGTGATGCCACTTGCCCGGCGTGATGCTATTCTGCGGGGTGAAGATGCTACGGGACTGCCCAATGAGCAGGGTGATAGCATTATCTGGCGCTCCGCTGGTATGGTAGGTAGTGTAGACCTCTAGCCCCGCGGTGGCCAGCAAAGCACCAAATTTAGGCCTATCGATACGGAATACCATATCCATAGTCCACTCGGTAACGTCAGGCTGCCCAAGAGCCTCCGAGGCGGCATAATCCACCACATATTCGTCCTCCTTCGCCAGGCTACGGAAGTCGAGTGCATACAACCCGCCTGGCTCTGGCACGGTGCAGTATAGGGTGTCGGTCAGTGAATTGTTCTCGGGTTGCACCACAGGATCTTCATACAGCTCCACCTTTACGGTGTGCCGTCCCGCGGTATGCAGATCGGCTGTGCCTGCTAGAGCTACCTTCTGCATACCAGAGAAGGGCGCAATGGGGGTCTCTATCTTCACCACCTCCTCGGGGGTGGGCGCATCATCCACCGTCAGGCGAAACCGTATGTTACCCGTGAACTCTAGGTCAGACTCGTTGCTGATCTCTACCTCCACCTTCTGGTCCGCTTTGAGATTCTTACCGCTCCTACCCGCGTAGATCTGCCGTAGACGGAGGTCGCCTCGGTGCGGATATATACCCTCTACCAGCTCGAGTTGAGCATCCTGAATATCCCCATTCTCCAGAGCGCCGCAGGCATCCGTGGGCAGCTCGTCGGTCTTGCCTAGCTGCAGGCGGACACGCTTGATGCCCGTGGTTTGGGATGCGATATCATAGGCGAACTCCGCGCTGGCATTTACCCCCGCAGCTAGGGGGCGTACTTCACGCTCGGTGGGTTCAAATTCCCCGTTGTCATTCCAGTCCACCCAGGCGGCTAGGCTCCATCCTTGGGGTATCTTCCCCACGGTAGATACAGTTATAGTACCCCGCCCATCGCCCTTGTAGAGCTTTAGATCGTCAGTCAGGTTGTAGCGCATGACCCCCGTCTTCTTGTCAGAAAGCTCAAGGCTCTTGCCGTAGGCACTCACTGCAGACAGATGCACCTTTTCCGTCTCGGGGAGCGGAACCTTGGAGGGGATGCAGTAACGGTCGTAGATGGCGTAGGTGGAGAGCCTGTTGTCCGAGGCGTCCGTATCATCGCCCTCTAGCGTTATCTGTATGAGTGTAGGGGTGGCAGGTTTGAGCCGAACCCCTCCCGCGAGGGTTATGGTGCTCTCGCCCGGCTCTATGTCTATGGCCTCAGCGGCCACAAGCTCATTCTTCTCGTTGAGCCGGTTGGCTATCACTCGGCTCTGCTTCTGCTTCCACAGGTTGCGCACGGTGATCTCTACGGGGACTCTGGCCTCCGCCTTCACCTCATTCTCATGCTTCACGGCCCTGAGCCCCGTGAGGGCAAAGATATTCTTCGGGGCTACCAAATCCACCTCGGCCAGCCATCCCTCATCGGTCTCCGCATTGGCATCCGATTTGAAGAGGAACGTAATGCCCCCATCGGCAGCCTCAGACACAAAGGTCTTCGAGGGAACACCCTCTACTATCTCCTCGCCGCCCAGCACATAGCGGATAGCCACCCCCTTAAGGTTCAAATCGCCTGGCACATCGGCGGTTATTACCCCAAGCAGCCCTCCCGACGCATTGCTCTTGAACCGTGTGAAGCGAACACGAACCTTCATATTCGGGTCGGCAGGCAGGAATTTCAACGTGCTCTCCTGCTGCTGGGTATAGTTGGCGAATACCCCCCCATTATCGGTGAACAGGGTGGGCTTGCCAATTGTATACGTCAGTTTAGGATCTTGCACCATAGGGCCAAGAATGGTATTCACCATCTCCGAGTTGCCCATCGATATCACTGGCCCCATGCTGATAACCGTATGCTCTATAGCCCTATACGTCTTCGGATGCCCCAGGTCCGCTTGGCACTCGAAGCGCACCGGAATCGGCTCGCCCAGCACGCTATCGGTATGCAGATCTACGCTCGCCGAGATTTTAGTTGTTCCAAGAGGCTCAACGGCTGGCACCACCACGGTAGACACCCATTTCCCCCTAGCGTACACCTTCACCGGGAGATTCTCTATAGGCTCTGCGCTACGGTTGAGAATGTTCACCTCGAACTCGCCATCGCCCTCTATGTGCGCATTGGCGGGTACTTTGGCAAATGAGAGCTCTACTAGCCTATCGACAGGACGCCGCTCCACCGACAGCTGCGCTATGGCCAGCACTCCGTCATCATTCGCGCAGGAGAACTGAATGGCAAGCCTGTGTTTTACCCCGGGCTTAAGCTCGTAGTAGGTATCTACCAGATGCCCCACCTCTGAGGTGTACTCTGATACCCCCTCAAAGCTCGTGAGCACCTCTTGCCCATTCTCCCCAGCCAACACCCGCATGCGGGCACCGCTGGGTCTTAACTCAGACTTGGAGCTCGGAACCCCTATGAAATGGAACAGCACCCGTTCATCGGGCTGAAGACCTGTGAGGTCAAGCTCGCACATCCGTAGGATTCCCATATTCTCGGCATTCTTGGCCGAATTGAAGTAGTCTACGGTATCAAATTCTACCCCAGCATTCTGGTAGCAAACGAAGCCAAAGAGGTTAGAGGCTGGAGGAACAAAGGATTGAACAGAATTCACGTATTTCCACCGTATATTCTTGCCTACCTCGGGCGTAAAATACCGCGAAGGATACTCCACAAAGCTCTCAACAAAGGGGAGCTCTTCACCCACTATCTGGACTGGTAGCGACTTGATGAGCAGCTTTCCTAAAGAGCGTTTACCCAGCGAACCGCCCGGCAGGCGAACGGCCACTGCTGCCACTGGCTGCTCTATGTGGGCGAACTTCTCCACTGGGATGGTATAGCTAACCTGGTCGGCACTGGCTGTATGCCCAATGCTCGTGAAGATCCCCGTGCTGGGGTCGCCTAGCAGTACCTCGTAGCCATGCACCGCTGCATCTACCCTCTGCCATTTTAGCTCCACACCAGCAGCGCCACAGGATACGGGAGCTACAGTGTCTAGCTCTACCCGTGGGGCTATGGTGAATGGCCTTGCGCTCTTGGCTACGCGCCCTTCGGCATCTACCACACGCATGAGGGCATCGGCTACCAAGGGGGCATTGGCGGGTATTAGCACCTCGGTTGCGGTATTCTTCCGCCCATCATTGAGCTCTCCCACCGCGAGCCAGCTAGTACCCCCATCATAGCTTAGCTCTATGGAGGCTGGGGGTGCTACATTCTCCACGGCCACATACGCCTTTTCACCTGGCACTACAGGCTGCCCACCAGAGGGCGATACTAGGCGTATGGTATCGGTCTCAATGTACCAAGTGAGGGTGTAGGATTGAGGTCCCTTCGGAACAGCCTTCCCGCGTACCAGCACCTCTAGCGATGGTAGCCCTTTAAGCTCGGCAGCCGTTAGTGTAATCTGCTCTATATTATTGAGGCTGTCCACCTTACGTTCTGCCGCATTCTCCACATTGCCCTTGGTATGGTCACACACCCAGGGAAGGTAGGTGGTACCCCCAATCTGCAGGCTGAGGTTGAGATCATTCACCAACGCCCGCTGGCCGAATGCTGGGGCTCTCTGCGCTTCCGGATCATTCCACACCAGCATGATGCGAACCCCTGCGCATCCAGCCGGTATGGCTATGGTGTGGCTCTTAGCCTCGTCCGTGGCAACCTGTCCGTGCGCATACCAACCATTCTCTATGGCAGTGGCGGCCCGCTCGGCATTCATGATCCCGTAGCCATACTGGAAGTCGGGGCCAGGCCTTCCTGCATCGGTAGCGGTATTGGCCAGCACTCCCCGCAGCAGCGCGCTGGGGATTTCCGCCCCCGGGTTGAGCTGCGTGTAGCGCTCGCTCAGCAGCGCGGCGTGCCCAGTTACCGTGGGGCAGGCCATGCTGGAGCCATCCATCACGCCATACGCATTGCCGGGTATGGTGCTGCGGACCTCTACCCCCTTCGCGCAAACGGTGGGGAACATACGGCCGTCGTCTTGCGGGCCCCATGAGCTAAAGCTGCTCATCTGCCCATAGGCATCCACAGCCCCCACGTGGATCGAATTCTTAGACCGATTGGTAGCCGACCCGTAGCCCTCAGCCCCCCAGAGATTGGCCAACTCGGGACCGCAATTCTCCCCATCATTCCCAGCTGCGAATATGTGGGTAAGGGTGGGGATGCGAGACATGATAAGGTCGAGGTTACGATCGCTCGCGGAGTAGGTGAATTTCGTTAGGTTCGTGCACAGCTTGCGGATGCTCCGCCCGTAGGAGTTCTGGGTGAGGGTAATGCCGAACTCCCGCCGGGCATCCACCATCTCTTGCTGGGTAATAAGCCCATTGCGCTGCGTGCCGAAATTGTAGGTCCACGCCTCGGCTTTTGGCGCCATGCCCTGTACATTGGGATCTAGCATCCCAGCCCCCAACACAGTGCCAGTAACGTGGGTTCCGTGTGGATTGGCGCTCTCGGTCTCTTGGCTGTGTATCCTATCGCCGAAATCAACGTGGTGCACCACATCGGCATCCCAGATACCGATTTTCACCCCCTTCCCTGAGAGGTCACGCCCACCGAGCGCTGCCGGCATTCCAAGCAGATTCGCCCTGCCGAGCATGCGCCCAGTGCCATTGAACAGCTCCTCGGGGGCGGGGGCTAAATTCACGGCCAACACCCAGGGGAACGATGCGAGTTCTACGGCCTTGGCAAGCGGTAGCTCTACCGTGGCAGTGCGGAAATAATCATCAACCCACACCACCGTAGCCCCGCCCTGCTGGAATGCAGCCTGCACCTGCGCAGCAGTAGCATTCTCAGCATACCCCACCACCACTCGCACTCCGCCACTACCCACCCTGGCGTAAGGAGGAATGTCTGCAGCCTGGATGGCGGGGGCGAGCTTCCACTCTGGCTTTACAGCCACCACCGAGGCTATCCGCACCCCTCGGGTAGATGCCTGGTAGCTCGCATTAGGCTGGAGCAGAGCCCAGTAGGCGTAGCCCCCCACGTAGTCGCCCAGCGTAATACCCTGCCGAGCGAGCTGGGCTACCTGGGCTGGCGTGGGAAGCTCACTGAACTGGATGAGGACATTCTGCAATGCTCCGCCCCCCAATGCGGTGTTGCTGGCACCCTGCTTGCCCGTTCTAGCACGGTGCGGCTGCCCCAGCATTCCGCGTCCCTCATTCTGCTCTGGCACAAAGCGATGCCCACCAA
>LIIK01000005.1 GCA_001421095.1 Candidatus [Bacteroides] periocalifornicus
CGTGACGAAATCCGAGGATGCAGTAGAGTTGGTACGGCGATGGTACGGCGATGGTACGTCCATGGTACTGCAATGGTATGGAGACATTAGGGGGCGTAGCGGCATCGTCTTTCCTCGGAGTGCGGGGGCGGCGGTGCCATGTTACCCGGGGAGGCCTGTTCAGCTATGCTGGCTTGGCTGCGCAGGATTATCATTGCGGTGGTGGCATGGGATTGTTGATGCAATTCCAGATCGCAGGAAAAATCGATTAAACGGCTTGGTACACCGCAGTGCTATGTTTTTGGGCGAGTGCAGCGCGGCGTTCGCCCTAGCCCGCAACAATCCCGAAATTTTACTACCTTTGCCCGCAAATATACGGAGGTTGGCTTATGTCGCTGCTTAGTGAAAAGATTGTGGCTGAAGGGTTTACGTTCGACGATTTGTTGCTCTTGCCGGCCTATTCTGAGGTGTTGCCCCGGCAGGTTTCCATTGCCTCGAATCTAACCCAGAGCGTGCGGCTCGAGCTGCCGATACTGAGCGCGGCGATGGATACGGTAACAGAATCGGCCATGGCCATTGCCCTCGCTAGGGAGGGTGCTATTGGCGTGATTCACAAGAACATGTCCATAGAGCAGCAGGCCTTCCAGGTGCGCGAGGTGAAAAGGGCTGAGAATCGCATGATTACCGACCCTGTAACCATAAGCCCCGATGCGACGGTGGGCTACGCCCTCTCCATCATGCGGGAGAACCACATCGGGGGGATTCCGGTGGTGGATAGCGACAATCGCCTGGTGGGCATTGTAACCAATCGCGACCTCCGTTTCCAGGAAGATAACACCCGCAAGGTGAGCGAGGTTATGACCTCAGACCACCTGGTAACCACCACCGAGGGTACTGATCTTACGCAGGCCGCCGAGATACTGCAGCGGCATAAAATAGAGAAACTTCCGGTGGTGGATGCCCAGTACCGGCTGATCGGGTTACTAACATACCGCGACATCACCAAGGTTCGTGCGAATCCCCTTGCCACCAAGGATCGTAAGGGTCGGCTTATGGCTGCAGCCGGGGTGGGGGTAACGAAAGATACCCTAGAGCGCGTGCAGGCGCTGGTGCAGGCCGGTGTAGACGTGGTGGTGATAGACACTGCGCACGGGCACTCGCGTGGTGTGGTAGAAATGCTGAGACGGGTGCGGGGCGAATTCCCTGAGCTTCAGCTGGTGGTGGGGAACATCGCCACGGCGGAGGCGGCACTCATGCTGGCGAATGCGGGCGCGAATGCGGTGAAGGTGGGTATAGGCCCTGGGTCTATATGCACCACCCGTATCATCGCAGGGGTGGGTGTACCGCAGGTTCAGGCGATATATGACGTGGCTAAGGCCCTCAGGGGCTCAGAGGTGAAGGTGATAGCCGATGGCGGTATCCGCTACTCTGGTGACATAGCCAAAGCGATAGCTGCAGGGGCTGACACGGTTATGGTAGGCTCGCTGCTGGCGGGTACTGAGGAATCGCCCGGCGATACGATACTCTTCAATGGCCGTCGTTACAAGGCCTACCGTGGCATGGGTTCGCTGGAGGCCATGCAGCACGGTTCTAAGGATCGCTATTTTCAGGATGTGGAGGATGATATCAAAAAGCTGGTGCCAGAGGGGATAGCGGCGCGGGTTCCCTACACGGGAGCGGCGAGCGAGGTGGTCTATCAGCTCATGGGAGGGCTGAGGGCGGGTATGGGCTACTGCGGCGCGCCTACCATAGCGGCCATGCAGCAGGCTAAGTTCGTGCGGATTACGAATGCGGGTATTCTGGAGAGCCACCCGCATGATGTGGCTATAACGAGCGAGGCACCGAATTACTCATCTAAGTCGAATTGAGAAGAGGTGGACTATTCGGTTGATTGGTAGCGATTTAAGGATATTGCGCCCTGCTCCATATACCATCTACCTCGCTAGACCGTTAATCTTGCGTAATTTATCAACAGGAACTACGTGGTGCCGGTGCAGAGGATCTTACGGCTATGGTTGCCATTGGCGGCGTGCTTGCTGACCACGGTAGTGGTGTGCGGGCAGCAGGCTAAGCCATTCCTTGTGGTGGCGGGCGATACGGTGAGTGCTGAGGAGTTTGCCTACGCCTACCGTAAGAATAGCCGTTACGGGGCTCACGCGCATCGGCTCACTGTGAGCGAATTCCTGCAATCATACATCGATTTCCAGCTGAAGGTGGCCGATGCCAAAGCTCGGGGGCTGGATACCAGCCTAGCCCTTCGGCGGGAATATGAGAATTTTGCGCGCTATAAGCTGGCGGGCTACCTGCTCGATAGCGCGGAGCAGGAGGCGGTGCTGCGGGCTGCCTATGGGCGCATGCTCAGGGAGGTGGACGCGAGCCACATACTGCTCAAGATCCCCGATGATGGTGATACCCTTGCGGTATATCGACAGGCGCTGGCGCTGCGCGATGAGGTGCTGCGAGGGGCGAATTTCGATTCTCTCGCGGTGCGGTATAGCCAAGATCCGTCAGTTCGGGATAACAAGGGGCATTTGGGCTATTTTTCGGCCTTTACCATGGTTGTCCCCTTTGAGTTGGCGGCCTATAGCACTAGGCTAGGCGACGTTTCGCAACCTGTGAGGACGCAGTATGGCTACCATTTGATCCGGGTGGTGGGCATACGCCCCGCCCGTGGCCGCATGCAGGTAGCCCACATCATGCGCGTGCTGCCTGCGGGGGCTGATAGCATCCGAATTTTTCGGGAGGTTGCGCTGTTGGATTCGCTCAGGGGGCTGGTCGATAGTGGGGCCGATTTTGGCCAGTTGGCATTGCAGTACAGCCAAGATCCCTCGGTGAGCAAGACGCGGGGCATCCTTCCCTGGATAGTGGCCGGCCCGTTCCCGTCGTCCATTACCGATGCCGCTTTTGGTTTGCGGGTAGATGGGGCCGTGTCACGCACGGTACGGTCTCCATTCGGCTTACACATCCTGCAGCGGATAGCGCATCGCCCGGTGGGGGCTTACGAGGAGGTTCAGCAGGATCTTCGCGAGCAGCTAGCCCGTGTAGGCATGCCCGTGGAGGGCGAGGAGGCGCTGAGGGAGGGGGCTACCAAGTTGCTTAAAGTTGTATATAACGAACAGACTATAAGCAATATCTATAGCTATATACAGGAGCATGGAGCAAGCCCACTGCCCGATTCGCTCCGGCTGCTCTGCATTGCCAGCATGGATGGGGTGTGCCTGCCCGCCGCGGCATGCGTGGATCGGCTCAATGCGCATTGGCAGGATTTCGGCACGCTAGAACCGCACCGGTACGCCGATGTGGTAGATAGCGTACTGGGGCAGGCGATATGGCAAACTGCGCTTCGCCGTATACGGGCAGAGCATCGGGAGCTCGATTTTATGCTGCGCGAGTTCCGCGATGGGCTCTTGCTCTTTGAGGTGAGCGAGCGCCAGGTTTGGCAGGGTGCAGTGCCCACAGAACGAGAGTTGGAGAGGCTCTACAAGCAGCATAGGGATGAGTTTCGTTACCCGCATTGCGTCACGGTGGACGCATACCGAAGCGTGAATGTCCATAACCTGACCGAGGCTATGCAGCGGCTGGAGAAAGGGGCGCAGCCAGAGGCCGATTCCCTAGTGCGGGTAGAGAGGATGCGCTGCAGTGCCGATGCGCCTCTGCTGCAGGGAGCTTCGCTCGCGGGACGGGCGTCGGTAGACGCTGGCGTGGCCAACCCGCTGGGGGTGAAGTGGCACGGGCTAACGAGCGAGGTGATGCCCGATACCGAGGGCTTTGTCTTTTACCATGTGGTGGCGCAGCAAGAGAATGAGCCCAAGACCTTCCAGGAAGCCCAAGGGGAGCTGCGCTCGCTATACCAGGCCGAGGTGGAGCGGCAGTGGCTCAAAAAGCTACGGAGGCAGTATAGGGTTCAGGTGGACAAGGGGACGCTGCGGCGGCTTGCGAAAAGGCTTGAGGCTGCGGAATGAGAGTTCGGTTAGAAGTTTTTCCTCTCTGGAGGCTAATCGCGGGCACTATAGGCGCTGGGGTAGCTGAAAGATGGCGGGATGTTGGTAGAGTTCAACCGGGGGTGTTGGAAGTGCGCGGAGGACTGTAATAGATTCTGATACAACCGTCTACGTTTTTATTAGGAGTGTGTCGATAGATGCGTGGCCTAGGGGCATTCGTTTTTCTAGTATTGTGGGCATGGCTGCTGCTGTGGCTCTATGGCTGCAACCTGGCCACGGGGGCCAATGATGACCACGTGCTGGCCAGTGTAGGCGCAGTGCAGCTTCGGGTGGAGGATCTGCCCGTGGGCATGGCAGAGGGGCTTTCGCCAAAGGATAGCCTCGCGATGCTCAAGCGCTACGCCGATGCTTGGCTTAGGCGCCAGCTCCTCTACCAGCGGGCTGCCAGCAAGTTGGCCGGGCGTATAACCGCAATAGAGCAGCAGGTAGAAGACTACAGAATGGGGCTCTATATCTATGAGTATGAACGGGTATATGAGGCCATGCACCTGGACACCCTGGTACGGCTCGGGGAGATAGATACCTTCTACCAGGAAAACCGTGAAATGTTCGTGCTCCGAGAACCCATAGCCCGCTGCCTCATAGTGCCTACGGTGGGCAATGGAGACGCTGTGCAGGAGCTTAAGCAGGCGTATAAGCACTGCGATTATGAGCAGCTCCAGCATATAACCACGCTCACCATGGAGGCGAATATCGTGCCCCTCGCGCTGCCAGACACCTGGCTATCGCTGCAGGATCTGAAGGCCAAAGTGCCGGAGGAGGTCTACCAAGTGCTTAAGGATTGCCGGGCTAGGAGCTATGAGATCCCGGTGGGCGAGGTGCTCTACCTGGTGAACGCCTGCCAGTGGAAACGCGCAGGGGCCTCGGCGCCGCTGGAGTTTTGCCAGGGCGAGGTGCGGCAGCTGGTGCTAAACCGGCGGAAAGTAGAATTGCTGCGTGCGTTGGAGATGGAGGTGGTGCAAGAGGGCGTAGAAACAGGGCGCGCACGGGTGTGGGTAGAGTAGCGGCTAATGGCCTGGTGAGAATCTATTTCCCTTATTACAAATCGTTGTTCAATACAATCAATAGCATTTTTCCCATGTGTAAATTCCAGCCTGTATTGCTGCGGACGTTGGCTATCGGATGGCTACTGGCGCTCGCGAGCTTTGCGCATGCGCAGTTGGTAGACGGCACGGTGGCCACCGTGGGCACGCGGATGATACTGCGTAGCGACCTTGAGATGGAGCTGCTCCGGATGAAGATGCAGGGCAACACAACCACGGCTGCGGATATCTGCCCAGTGCTGGAGAATCTGCTGATACATGACCTGCTCCTAGACCAGGCCGATCTGGACAGCGTGACTACGGATTTAGGACGTGTGAATCAGGAGGTAGATCAACGGATCTCCTACTTCATCATGCAGACCGGCAGCGAGGCGGAGCTGGAACGGCAGTACGGGCGTTCGATTCGTGACATAAAGCGGGAGATGCGCGAGCTCATAGGTGAGCAGCAGCGGGCAGAGCATGTGCGCAGCCAGCTGGTAAAGGGGGTGAAGATAACCCCCTCGGCGGTAGAGGGGTTCTACCGCAAGCAGGTGCCCGACAGCCTGCCCACGGTGCCTGAGCGGTACGTGCTACGGCAGATAGTGCTGAACCCCATATCATCGGCAGATGCCGAGTACGCCGTGAAGGAACGGCTCATCGGCCTGCGCGAGCGCATACTCAAGGGCGAGCGCTTCTCTACCCTCGCGATGGCCTACTCAGAGGATAGGAGCTCGGCGGCTAAGGGCGGAGAGATGGATTACCTCCCGCGCGAGAGCTTTGTGAAGGCTTTTGCCGATGTGGCGTTCTCGCTGCAAGATGGCCAGGTGAGCCAGATAGTGAAGACGGAGTACGGCTACCATATAATCCAGATGGTGGGGCGTAAGGGGAATATGGCCAAGGTGCGCCATATCCTGCTTAAGCCGAACTATACGAGCGATGTGATAGCTACCACAGTGGCCCGGCTCGACAGCGTGCGCACCGAGATTCTCAATGATTCCATCACCTTTGAGGATGCGGCCGCGGTGTACTCTGACGATAAGGACACCCGGCTGAACGGAGGGCTGATGACCGACCAGCAGAGCGGGGCGGCAAAGCTGCAGAAGGAGACCATGGTCCCTGTGGATTACTACGAAGTGCGAAAGCTTAAGGATGGGCAGATTACCCAGGCTTTCGAGAGCCGTGATCGCCTCGGCAATGTGGTGGTGAAAATCATAAAGCTAGAACGGACAATCCCCTCGCATCGCGTGAATCTGACAGAGGATTATGCAGATGTGCAGCAGCTGGCCAAGCGCCAGGAAGAGCAGAAGCTGATGGCGCGGTGGATTCAACGTAAGCAGCAGAGCATCTACATGCGCATCGACAAGAAGTTCGCTGACTGCAAGTTTCAGTACCCGTACTGGAAGGAGAAAATGGCCGAGTAGCCGACGTGAAAGGCTAGCATGATTCTGGAATCCTAGGGCAATGGATGGGGTACCGAGAGAGAGCTTACGCGCAGGGAATAGCGGTCTAACCTTTTGGGGATCTCTATGCGGAGGTTAGCCGTATGCCTGCTGTTCGGCCTGCTGGCTGCTACTACCACCCTTGCGCAAAGGCAGGTGGAGGTGGAGATTCTCAATGCCCACGAAATGCGGCCACGGCGTATGGGGAGCACCACCGTGTTCCGCCTGTTGGGCGATGTGCGACTACGCCACGGTGAGGCGGTTATGGTGTGTGATAGCGCCCATGTGGATCAGGCGGCCAATACCTTCGATGCCTTTGGGCATGTGCGAATCCGGAGTAAGGATCTGCGGATAGCGGGCGATACGCTCTACTATGATGGGCAGTCGGGCAATGGGCGAATGCTCGGCCGGCAGGTGGAGCTACACGATACTGTAGAGAAGGCTTACCTCTGGGCTAATCTCCTATATTTCAGTACGCGAGATAATACCGCCCGCTACATGACGGGGGGGCGTATTCGCCGGGAAAGGACTAACCTAGAGAGCAAGCATGGCTACTATGATTCTAATCAGAAGCTTGCAACTGTCTCTAGAGCCGTGGTTTACCGGAGTGATAGCGCTGAGGCCTACGGTGATTCTATCCAGTACTTCCAGAAGCTAGATCTGGTAAAATGCTGGGGGAAAACCCGGGTGTATGACCGCGAGGGGATGGCGTATGGGCTTAAGGTGGCAATAGACCAGACGAACCGAACGCTTGAAGTAGAGGGGGAGGCGGCAGTAGATAATGGTGCTAACCGTGTGTATGCCGATTGGCTGTTCTCTAACCGGCGGCAGGGGCATACGCAGGCCAAGGGGCATGTGGTGCTGGTGGATTCGCTGGGTTATCAACGGCTCTACACGCAGCACTTGCAGTACTGGCGTTCTCCACAGCTGGCAGTGGCCGATGATGCCCCTTTGCTCTTTTCGGTGGACACCTCGGCTCGCCCGGCAACCGACACGCTCTTCCTACGAATGGATACGCTGCGCGCCTGGTCTGAGCTCGCAGAACGGAAGGTGAAAGCCGCCCAACCGGCACTGCGGTCTACCATAACAGACGGTGGGGTTGGCGAGAAGGCTAGCCATCAGGATACTGTGGGCAGCAGAGCAATATCCAAGGTTGATGATACTGTGGTATCCCCAGGCGGAGCAAGCATAGTGGATACTGTGCGCTATGCCCGTGCTGTGGGAGGGGTACGGGCATTCCGTCGGGATCTCCAGCTGGTGGCCGATACGCTTTACCTCAATGGGCTCGATAGCACGGTTACGCTGCTCCGAGCCCCTTTCCCCTTTGTGTGGAGCGATAGCGCGCAAGGGGTGGCTGAGCGTATAGTAGGCTACTTTGGACGAGAAACCCTGGATAGTATCCGGTTCGTGGGGAAGGCCATTGCGGCAATGCAAGACGATTCGGTGAGCTTCAACCAGGCTGGGGGTGCGCTGCTGGTGGGGCTGCTGGAGCATAATGAACTCCGACGAGTACGCGTGGAGGGGGATGCGCAATTGATCTTTTTCATGCGCGATAAGGGGGATCTTGTGGGGATAAACCGCGTGGAGTGCCCAAGCTTTACTGCCCATGTGGCGCAGAATAAGCCTACCGATATCTATTTTTACGAGGGGCCGAAGTCAGACATGATACCTCCTAAGAGCGCAACCCAAGAGGATCGGAAGCTCTTTGGCTTTGAGTGGCATGATGATATCCGCCCGCATTCCAAGGGGGATATCATTCCGGGTTGGCTTACGGATTTCAATTTCTACCAGGCACGCCGGCAGCTGATGGAGGATTTTCGCCAGAAAGACAGCCCAGCAATTCAGGCTAAGCGCAAGGAAGGAACGCGTAGCAACGAGCTAGGGCAGCCGGCTACAGCGCAGTAGTTTATAGGGAGCGCGGTGGGCAGGCTGGATGGTTTACCAGTCTACCCACCGCGCCCTTGTTCGTAGTGCAGTGTGGTTGGATGCGTAGAGGAGCTGCCCTAGCGAACTTTTCTAGATCTGTGCCCCCATGTCCTCTCTGCCGCGGCAGGCACAAAGACTAGGAATTTTTCGTCGTAGTAATCCGAATCGATAATTTGGCGTAGGGGCCATGTTTGGATGCGTTTTCCAAATGGGGCGAGTTCACGGTGTAGAAAATCGCCGCCCTTTAGCGCTAGGAGCCCGTTGGGTTGCGGTAGATTGTCTGCCGGGGGTAGTAGGGGGCGAACCCAACGCCAGAGCTGCGATAGATCGGCCACAGCACGTGATACTACGTAGGTGTATTGCCCTTTTAGCTCTTCGCCCCGTACCTGCTGGGTGGTTACATTGGTAAGGCCCAGTTGCTTCGCAATATCCTCTACCACGCGCACTTTTTTCCCCACGGAGTCTATTAGGAGGAATTGCACATCGGGAAAGGCTATGGCGAGCGGTATTCCCGGGAATCCTCCACCAGTACCAAAGTCTAGGGCGGTAGTGCCGGGTGCTAAGGGGTAGCAGGCGCCAATGCAGAGGCTGTGGTATACGTGGTGCGGCATGAGCGCATCGATGTCTTTACGCGAGATCAGGTTGATTTTGGCGTTCCAGTCTGTGTACAGCGCAGGGAGCTGTAGGAGCAGATCTACGCATATGGGGGATATCCAGGGGAAGAGCTGTTCGATCTCTTCTCGGTAGTTATTTGGCATGGATGTAGTTGGGCTATGTGGAGAGTAGGAATAGTGATTGTAGCCTAGGTGGGTGAAGGTGTGATGGTTTTGGGCGGAGTGGGGCGTATAGCAGGCAGGGCGAAATGGCGTGGATTGCGAGTTTTTTTTTTTCGCTATACTCATCAGGATTAGTGGGAGTATGGCTACTCCTGTAGGAGATTGCTGCATCCTGAGCCGAGCATCTCGTGGAGAAGCTCGCGTGCACGGAAGAGCTGGGCTTTCACCGTGCCCATAGGCAGGTTGAGCGCAATGGAGATCTCCTCGTAGGTGTACTCATCGAAGAATCTGAGTTTGACGAGTTCTCTGTATTTTGGCTGGAGCTGCTCCACCAGCCCTTTTACGCGCTCGAGGTTCTGCTGCTGGATTAGCATCTCCTCAGGATCGTTGAGCTGGGAGATGAGCTGTGAAGACCCCGCTTGCGATTCGTTCATGGTGCGTGAGGAGGTATCATAGTCTACAAGGCTCATCCTCTTACGTCGCTGGAAGTCAATGCAGTTGTTGGTTGCAATTTTATAGAGCCATGAGCTGAAGGCAAAGCGGGGCTCATACTGGTGGATGTTACGAAAGGCCTTGCTGAGTGTCTCTATCACAAGATCTTCCGCATCGCTTTCATTTTTGACCATCCGCATTGCGAGGAAGTAGAGCTTGCTTTTGTACTTGGTATGCAGCTCCACAAAAGCCCGTTCCTCGCCGTTGCGCGCGCGGAGTACCAGGTCGAGATCTACGCGGGCTTTCTCAGAAAGGTTAGGGCTTATCTCCATGGCTTGGCATTTTGGGCATGCCGAGCTAGCCGTTGGGTGCTTAGGGCTAAGGCCGGGGCTACTAGATCGTACAGCCAGGCGTACAGGAAGTTGACGGGTTCATGCAGGCGTACCCTACAGCCAAGCAGCAGGAGGAAGTGCAGCAGCCGGTGCAGAACGATAGCGCCTAGTGCAACCCACACCGTGGGGGTGCCGCAGCAGAGCAGTGCCAGTGCGCCTATCCAGAGCAGAGCCCGGGTATACTGGGGGAGTGCCAGGTGTCGCCTTATCCAGATAGGGTAGAGCCTGCGGGCCTGTAGAGCCGCTAGCCGACTACGGGCATAGTCTGCCGAGGTGGATGGGGGAGGCCCGATAGTGTGTCCATTCGGGTGGGTAGCAGCGCGCGTATTAGCCTTGGTGGCTACGCCTAGCACGAAGAGGTCGCCTTCACCGCCACTTAGGTGGTTATATCCTGCGAAGCCCTTATGGTCGAAGAACACCTGACGCCGGAAGGCCAGATTGCGCCTCTCGCCCAGGTAAGGCCCTCCGCTCAGCGCGTAGCCCAATGCGCACAGGTTGCCCCACCGTTCGTCTGCAGCGGCAAGGCATGGTGTAGAGCCATGCGCACGGGAAAGGGCGCTGTGCCCCAGCACGATCTCTACTCCCAGGGTAAAGCGCGATGCTAGGGTGGAGAGCCAATGGGGGCTGGCAGGTCGGCAGTTTGCCTCGGTGAGTACTACCCACTCGCCCTGGGCAGCCTTCACGCCTACGGTGAGGGCCAACTTGCGGGCCGACATGAAGCGCTGCGTATCGGTGGTGGTGGTTACCCGTAGGTGGGGGTATTGGGCGCGCAGGTTGCTCAGCTGGGGAACTCGTTCTCCGGGTTCGCTCTCGTCCACCACCACCACTTCGTAGGTAGGGTAATCTTGCTGCAGAAACAGCGGGAGGTTTTCTATGAGTTCCTCTAAGTATGCCCCAGCGCATATAACCACCGAGATCATGGGGCTGGTTTCTGGCTTTGGATACGAACGTCCGCCCCTGAAGAGTACAGGGCAAAGTACCCGGCAGAGTACTATAGTATCGCCTAGGGAGAGGAGGCAGAGCGTGAGTAGAAGTATGCCCTGCGCGGTGCTAAGCTGCTGAAACCAGTCGGAGAGTTGCGGCATTTTACGTGTTTTTCTACGGTCGTTCCTCTGTGCTATGAAGGTGTGAACTTTGTTTCGCAAAGTTATAAAAAGAGTAGGGAATGGCAAAAGTGCAATCTGTAATTTTGGTTTATTTTTCTATTCCTAGAGCTTTGGAGTATCTATGCGCTAGGCTCTTTGGCTTTTTTCGGCTAGGGTAGATTGTTTCGTAATTCGGGATGCGCAGGCGTTGGAAAGATGCGTTGGAATCCCTAGGCAAGGCCCCTACCGCTTAGGGATTTTTCATGCAGGAAAAGAAGGTGGAGATTTCCCGTAGAGAGGGGCTAATAGGCCTTATATCGATGCCGCACGCATAATCCCCTTCCGGCGTTCGCCTGCTGAGATTTGGTGAGGGGGAGGGATAGGGTATGCGCCATTTCGCGAATTAGTACTATCTTTGCCACCTATATTCCCAAGGGGGACGAGTGGTAGCTAATTCAATGCCCAATGGCTAGCGAGAAGAAAACGAGAGGTGCTTTTGTGCGCAAGCTTCGCAGCAAGTACCGGCTTGTGATATCGAATGCGGAGACGTTCCAAGAGGTGTGGGGCATGCGGCTCTCGCGAATGAACCTGATGGTTGCAGTGGGCGGTTTTTTCCTGCTGGTGCTGCTGCTATCGTGGGTGGTGATTTTCTTCACGCCGGTACGCGAATTACTGCCGGGTAACTCGAGCCAAGCCATTACGCAGCAGGTGGTGGGCAATGCGCTACGGGCCGATTCGCTGGAGCGCGAGGTTACGCTCTGGAATACCTACCTGGCCAACCTGCGGGTGATACTGCGTGGCGGAACACCAGAGATCTCTGTGGAAAAGCCAGATAGCGTGGTGAATACGCGCGGTGCGGAGTATACCCGGAGCGGCGAGGATTCGCTCTTGCGGGCGCAGGTAGAGCAGGATTTTCTCCTCATGGGGTCCAGTGGTACGAGCAGCGCGGCGAGTGGGAAACCGTGGGGGCGGCTTGTTCCCCCTGTGCAGGGGCAGGTGAGCGGCGCCTACAACAAAGGCAGTGGCCATCAGGGTACTGACATTGTAACCGCGGCTGATGCCACCATAAACTGCGTGGCCGATGGAACGGTGCTGCTAGCAAGCTGGAATCAGGAAACGGGTTTTAGCATCATGGTGCAGCATCCCAGCGGTCTGGTGTCGATATACAAGCATTGCAAGCGATTGCTCAAAAAGAACTACGAGACGGTGAAGGCGGGCGATGCGCTGGGTATTGTGGGCAATACAGGAGAGCAGACCACGGGGCCGCACCTCCATCTAGAGCTTTGGTATCAGGGTACAAGCATCAATCCAGAAGATTACATCGCATTCGGCAAGTAGCCCAAACGTGAAAACGGAATGCGCGCGCCGCCTGTGGGATTCTCCTCGCTGCACACTCCCCCTTGCGTAATAATCACTTAGCACACGGTAAGCAATGCGGAAAAAACGGCTAGCGGTGCTTGGCTCTACGGGTTCTATAGGGCATCAAACGCTGGAAGTGGTGCGTCGGCATGCCGATCTTTTTGAGATCGAGCTGCTGAGCGCGAATACGCAGTGGGAGCTGCTGGTTCAGCAATCCTTGGAGTTTCGCCCCCGTTGGGCTGTGATAGGTGATGATACCAAGTACCTGAACGTACAGTCTGCACTTGCGGGCTCTGGGGTAGAGGTGCTGGTGGGCGATGCAGCGCTGGAGCAGGTGGTGAAGGCCCCCGAGATCGACACGGTAGTAGTGGCAATAGTGGGTTACGCAGGGCTCTTACCCACAATACGGGCGATAGAGACTGGGAAAACCGTGGCTTTGGCCAATAAGGAGTCTCTGGTAGTGGCGGGTGAACTTGTGATGGAGCTGGCTGCCTGTTATAACGCCCAAATCATCCCGGTAGATTCTGAACATTCGGCCATATACCAGTGCCTAGTGGGTGAGCTTTCCCCGGTAGAAAAGCTGATAATCACAGCGTCTGGCGGCCCGTTTCGCACGTTGGACTACGCCGCACTCGAGCAGGTTACACCTATTGAGGCTCTGCACCACCCCGCGTGGAACATGGGGGCTAAGATCTCGGTAGATTCGGCCACCATGATGAACAAGGGCCTAGAGGTGATAGAGGCCCATTGGCTCTTCTCCATGCCCTACGAGTCGATAGAGGTGCTGGTGCATCCGCAGGCCATCATCCACTCTATGCTGCAGTTTGCCGATGGTGCGATAAAAGCTCAACTGGGTGTGCCAGATATGCGCCTCCCGATACAGTATGCGCTCACCTATCCCTATCGGCTCGAGTCGGGCTTTAAGCGCTATGCCTTCGGCCCAGGTGAGGATTTCAGCTTTTCGCAACCAGACACAGATCGTTTCCCGTGCCTCGCCTTGGCGCTAGAGGCTGGGCAGGCTGGAGGTAATGCCCCCTGCGTGCTGAATGCGGCCAACGAGGTGGCTGTGAATGCCTTCCTGGGTGGAAAGATAGGGTTTACCACGATACCCAAGGTGGTGGACCGCACGCTAGAGACTATCCCGCAGGCCGAGGGGTTGAGCCTCGATGACTATATAGCTACACACCATAGGGCCGTTCAGAATGCGCAGTGGATAGTGGATAAGCTGGCGAGATGAGGGGGGCTTGTTGAGATACCTGTCCAGCTTCTGCCAGGAGCGTATCCATCGGTGCAATAGTTTCAAATGTTTATTGTTCGTCTTTTGTAATCATTTCCAATGTCTATTCTCATTCGCGTTGCGCAATTTCTCCTGAGCCTCTGCATACTCGTGTTGCTGCATGAGCTCGGGCACTTCGTTATGGCGAGGATCTTCCGAACTCGGGTGGAGAAGTTCTACATATTTTTCAACCCGTGGTTCTCGTTGGTGAAGAGGAAGATAGGTCATACGATATATGGCATCGGTTGGCTTCCGCTGGGTGGCTATGTGAAGATAGCAGGGATGGTGGATGAGAGCTTTGACAATGAGCAGCTTGCCAAGCCCCCCGAGCCGTGGGAATTCCGCAGCAAGCCGGCATGGCAGAGACTACTCATGGTAAGTGGTGGGGTGCTGGTGAACCTGCTGTTGGCTTGGGTCATCTACTCCTGCTTACTCTTTAGCCACGGGCAGAGCTATCTGGCTTCTAGAGATGTACGCTACGGGATAGTGCCCGATTCGGCAGCACGCGCTATGGGCTTTGAGAGCGGTGACCGGATATTGACGGTAAATGGCGATACGCTGGAGAATTTCGCCGATATCATGACGCGTTTGCTGGTAACGCCCGGGGCGCAGGTGGAGGTAGAACGCGCTGGAGAGCTCAAGGAGGTGGAGATACCCCGGAGTGCGCTTGCGCAGATGGTGCGCGGCGATATGCTTTTCCAGGTTCGGGTGCCTATGGTGATCGACTCAGTGATACCCGGGTCTGCCGCTGAGCATGCTGGACTGCAGCGGGGCGATAGCCTGGTGGAGGTAGACGGGATGTCGACTTCGTTCTTCGATGAATTCCGCGAAGCGATGCTGAAGCATAGGGGCGATAGCGTGTCGCTGCGGGTGGCGCGTGGGAATGAGCAGGTGGATCTTAAGGTTCTGGTGCCGAGCGCTGGGCTGGTGGGGGTGATGGCGAACATGGATTTCAGCCATTACTTCCCCATAAGTACGCGGAGCTACACGCTTTGGCAGGCCGTGCCAGCGGGTGCTACCCAGGGCTGGAAGACCCTGAGTAACTACTGGCGAAGCCTAAAGTTGCTCTTTGTGCCAGAGGCGCGTGCCCATGAGTCGCTGGGCGGCTTTATCTCAATTGGGAAAATTTTCCCAGAGGAGTGGAATTGGTATACCTTCTGGTCACTTACGGCCTTTCTATCCCTAGTGTTGGCCGTTATGAATTTTCTGCCAATTCCAGGGCTTGATGGTGGACATGCGCTCTTCATAATCTACGAGATGGTAACTGGGCGCAGGCCGGGGGCTAAATTCCTTATGCGGGCGCAGATGGTGGGTTTTGTAATCCTAATAGGGTTAGTGCTGTACGCGAATCTCAACGATGTGATCAGGCTATTCCGCTAGGGGATGGATTGTCTCGGTATACACAACGTGGGGTGTGGCAAGTATGCCAATGAGCGGAGGCATGGTGGCTTTCTCTACCTACTCATACTCTTGGTATTGCTCCTGGGGTATGGGGCAATAATGGGAGCGGAGAGAGGTACGCCAATCCGGAAGTCTGAGGGGAGGGTGTATGTGGATATCGAACGATCACTTATGGGGCTGTCGATGCTAGCACCTCTCTGGCGCGCAGATTCCTCGGTGCGCTCCCTTATAACGATAGAGCCTGACCTAGAGCTGGAGTACCGGCTGGCGGAGCTCAATAGCAATTCGCCTATACCGCTTGCCTACCATCCGAGGGTTAGGCGGTACATAGAGGTTTTCGCCCTAGAGAGGAGAGCGCAAGTGGCGAAAATGCTATCGCTCAGCCAGTACTTTTTCCCGCTATTCAGAGAATGGCTCGATGCCTACCGCCTCCCGCTAGAGCTGGTGTACCTCTCAGTGGTGGAGTCAGGGCTAAACCCTCTGGCAGTGTCCCCCTCAGGGGCTGTTGGGCTGTGGCAATTCAAGCTGGGCAGTGCCGAGATGTTTGACCTTCGGGTAGATAGCTTTGTGGATGAGCGGATGGATCCTACAAAGTCTACGCGTGCGGCATGCGCCTACCTGCAGTACCTCTACCGAATGTTCGATGATTGGCTCCTTGCGCTCTCGGCCTATAATGTGGGGCCAGGCGCAGTGCTACGTGCCATAGAGCGAGCAGGAGGAGAACGGGATTTCTGGCGATTGCTCCCCTATTTGCCCGAGGCTGCGCAGAACTATGTGCCGGCTTTTATTGCGGCTCTATACGTGTTCCACTATGCTGATAGATACGCAATAAGCCCTGATACTCCGTTGGTGAAGTTTGCAGAGGCCGATACCGTGCATGTTGCGCAGGCTGTGAGCTTTGAGCCGTTATCCCACTGGACTGGGGTATCGGTGCAACTTCTCCATTTCTTGAACCCGCAGTTCAGGTTGGGCTACATTCCAACACCGGGCCCAGAGGGTGTGTCCCTTGTGCTGCCAACGAGTGCTACCAAGGAGTTTACTCGCCACCGGGCGCGTATCTATGCCCAGAGCTATAAGCCTAAGGAAACCCCATTCCCACGGGAGGTTCGGCGAAACATTCGGGTGAAACATGTGGTGCAGCCTGGGGAATTTCTCCATAAGATCGCAATCTTTTATGGCTGCACACCGGCTGATGTGCAGGGTTGGAATAAAGGGATTGCCCCGTCATTACAGGCGGGCGATACATTGGTACTCTGGGTAGACCCCGACCGCTGGGCTGCCATTGAACTCGAGAGGGAAAAGAAAAATTAGCGAGATTTGGCAATTCTCCAAAAATACGCTACCTTCGCTCGGGATTCTAGGTGTGCGGGCAGCATAGTTCGGTGCTGTTCTATCTGTTGCCCAGTGTGCTTTTTATGGTGCTGGTTAATAAATATATGCGTCATGGGGAAAACGAGCAATCTGCTGGTAGGGTTCATAGCTGGAGCTGCGGTGGGTGCTGTGCTTGGGGTACTCTATGCACCTGCTAAAGGTTCACGCACTCGCCAGCGAATCAGAGAGGATGCCGACGAACTCGGTGAACGTACCCGCGAGGCGGTAACGGAGCGTATCGATGGAATTCGCCGTGAGGCAAACGGATTTTTGGGGAAGCTCCGTGCTCGGCTAGAGCGGCTGGAGGAAGAACTGGACAAGGAGCTGCCCAGCGAACCAGATACCTCTCAGGATGAGCGGGATACTGACTATGATTAATGCCAGACCTGATGGTAGAGCAACCGCTACGCGATAGTATCGACAATCTGCAGGAGGCTGTGCGTCGCCAGGTAGAGGCCTATTTCACGCTCGGCAAGCTACAGCTTATAGAGTACTTGGCCAAGGTGGGTACGCTGCTATTCACCTCGGTGGTGCTGGTAATACTTGCGGCGTTCTTCCTGCTATTCGTGGGTTTTGCGTTTGCTTTCTGGTATGGAGCACGCTATGGCTCTGTAGGGCAAGGGCTGTTGATAGTGGCGTGCGCCTGGGTGGTACTTGGGGTGCTGGCCTACTTGCTGCGTGGGGTGATATTCAGCAATCCCGTGGTACGCAAGCTGTGGACGATCTTTTTCAAGAAGAAGTAGAATGTGCGCTAGGGTTGTGGATTTTCGTGCGGATTCACCTCAGAGGTCGGTGCGTAGCCTGCGCGATCTACAGCGGGCAAAACGGGCGCAACTTGAGGCAATAGACAGTGGTTGGGCAGAGCTGAACGGTGCTATCGTCGGTGTACGTAAGGGGGTGGTAGCTCAGGTACGGAGTATCCTGTTCGGTAGGCTGCAACGCCAGCTTATAGGGTGGGCTTTGCGATTCCTCCCTCGACGGTGAGCAGGGTGTATGGAGGGGTAGCAGGAAAACGGAGGTAGAGTAGGAAGTGGAACTCGGGTAATGGGGGCGGAATCCTGCATTGCGTCCTTCCTGTAGGGTGGAGGTGCAGATTCTAAAATGGAGATTTACAGGTAAGGTTACTGTTCTGAATTTCAAAAGGGTATATAGAGTTCTGGGTAGGGAAGGTGTCTCTCGTTAAGAGTTCGACTGTAGGGCTTTTTGCGTGTAAATCAGTCAGCTACGAGCCCTTTCTGTACGGTAAATTCCAAATAGTATAGCGTGGATCTGTATAGCATAGTAGCCAATGTAGTTCGAGGAGGGAATCGGTTGATTCTCCCAGGACTAGGGGCTTTCCTCGTGAAGGCAGGTAGCGGTGTGTTTCGGGCGGAGGATGTAACCTTTAGCCCATTCCTTCGGTATAATGACGGTGCGCTGGAGGGAGAGCTGGTGCGAGCATTGTCACAGGGCCCTGCAGAGGCGCATGCCAGTGCCGTTCGGCTTGTGGAGGAGATAAACCGACGGCTTTCGGCAGGTGAGCGAGTGGAATTCCCAGGACTCGGATGGCTACAGGAGGCAGGGACAAACCAACCAATTTTCATCCCAGAAGGTGCAGCGGGAAGTGCAGGTTTTCCACCATCCAGCACGCCAGAGAATAATTCGGGAGGAGCAGCCACGGGCCAAGGCAACCAGCAGGGAGAGGTTGGGCAATCTTCCCCCCCAGTGGTTAATCCCGTTGCATCGCAGCATGTAGGGAGTACAGCGCCCATGGGAGAGCCTACCGTAGGATGGGGTAGAGTAAAATCTGCCAGTGCCACCCAAGAGGAAGGGGTACTGGGGGCACAAGCCGGCCAATCGGGTTCTTCAGCTAGGGTCGTATCGGGCGATAAATTTGCCGATTGCTCAGTGCCAGTACGTGGTGAGAGCGCTCCCATCAACGCGCAAGCACGGGTTAGAAAACCAGGACCTCCACGCTACGTTACTCGGGCTAAGCCAGCCCCAGCACCACGTCTGGCAAAGAGAGGGGGAAGGCTTTGGGTGGTATTTTGCACCGTTTTAGGCTTGCTGGTGCTGGTGCTGCTGGCCGATTGGCTCTGGGTGGGGCGAGTGTGGCCCTATGTGCTGGAGGAGTTGGGGATAGAGGGGTATGGGATTCCAGTATTTCCGGGTGTGATTCTACCCGAAGAGCCTGTAGTACTTGATGATAGCTTGGATGTAAAGCCCGAGCAAGTTCCAGTGGAACAATCGCCCCAAGTTTCTACCTCCAAGGAGAAGGGTGGAGAGAGTGAGCAGGTGCGGGACTACGGGAAGAGGGCTGCCAGTGCAGGAGTGGAGAGTTCACCCTCTTCGCCATCGCCCCAAGAGGGGGGCGCAGGGCTTGGGCGATTACCCTCAGCGTCAGCCAGCAGGCCATTCCATATAGTGCTTGGAAGCTTTCGGGAACCAGAGAATGCAGATCGGTTCGTGCTTCAACTACGCCAGTCGGGGCTAAATCCGCAGGTGATAGCACAGGAGTCTGGCATGCACGCCGTGGTAGTGGCGAGCTATGATGGTTATGCAGGCGTGCTTAGCGGTCTAGAAGAGGTCCGAAAGCAGTATCCTCAGGCCTGGATTCTACAGCGATAACTGGCCATGTAGAAGCGAAATGCGCCGGTGCGTTCATGCAATCAATCAGCGTATAGCTCGCAGCGAGGAGATATATTCAAGGGGCTAGAAAGGAAAACTGATAGCGTGCGTTCTCTCTGTGGAAAACCAGAGGACGCACGCTGTATTCGTATCAGGAGGAGAACACCGAGAAAATTCCATTCTCAGGCTTAGCCCGCCAGCCACGATGTAGTATGCTCAAATCTCGGCGCCACGCGTTGAGGTCGCTACGAGAGGTAGAAAATTTAAGGCTACCATTTCTGGGTTTCCCGTATTGGATTGTATTTTGGAGAGTTGCAATAATGCGTTTTGAAGATTTGGATATCACTCTACGTCCCCGTCGAGGGGTGCGTCATATAACGATCTCGAGGGCTAAGGTGGCTGCCCCTGTAATCCACTACCCCCACGGGATGCCACTCTCAAGGTTGGCGGCTACACCCATTGTGGCCGATTTGATGAGGCAGGTATCCCAGAAACAGTCGCAGCCGGTGGTGAATCCTATCCGGACAGGATATACCACCTTCACCCGAGAATTCCGTTGGGAAACTGCCGTAGGCTCTAGGCTGGAGGTTACCCGAGGCAAGCATGTGGTAACGCTCTACCTGCCGAGTAGCATGGATTTTGATAGCTACCCAGCACAACGATTCGCATTTCAAGAGCTCAAACAAGTGCTGAGGTATGAGGCCAATATTCTGATTCCCAAAGCGGTAAGTGCTGAGGCAGAGCAGCTAGGGTTGGAGTATGGTGCTGTTCGTATCAAGGATGCCCGTTCGCTGTGGGGGAGTTGCTCTACGCACCGAAACTTGAATTTTTCGCTGTTTGTGCTGCTTGTACCCGCCCAGCTGCGACGTTACGTGATTTGCCATGAGCTTGCGCACCTCACCCATATGAATCACAGCGTGGCATTCTGGCGGCTGGCGAGCCAGTACCTTGGGCAGGATGCGGCGGCACTCGATGCGGAGCTTAATCGTTGCGAGCTAGATATACCTAGGCTGTACTATTAGGCTTGAGGCAACCAGAGGAGGAATGCAGGCCGAATCGGGGAATCTTTCCCGCATACAGCGCTAGACGATTCTGTGGTAAGTGTAATCTCAAGGTCTCTACAGCGATGCAGGTAGGTGATGTGATGCTAGGTGAACGTCCACTGCTATTAGCACCGATGGAGGATGTTACGGACCAGAGCTTCCGTTTGCTGTGCCGTGAGTATGGCGCCAGCATGGTGTACACCGAGTTTGTGAATGCCGATGGGCTAGTGCGTGGCGCTAGAAAGCTCTCAGAGAAAATGGAGGTGCTAGAGGCCGAGCGTCCCGTGGGTATACAGCTCTATGGGCAGCATCTGGAGAGCATGGTGCATGCGGTACGCCTGGCTTGCGAATTGAGCCCAGAGGTGGTGGATTTGAATTTCGGCTGCCCTGTGAAGAAGATTGCGGGCCGTGGAGCGGGTGCCGGAATGCTACGCGATCTACCCGCATTGGTTGCTATGGCGCGGGAGGCCGTAAAGGTCTCTAATCGCCCGGTGACCGTGAAGACGCGCTTGGGATGGGATGCCGACAGCATAGTGATAGAGGAGCTGGCACTGCAACTGCAGGACGTGGGGGTTGCCGCGCTTACGGTGCACGCCCGCACAAGGGCTCAGCTCTACAGCGGTAAGGCTGACTGGAGCTGGCTATATAGGCTCAAGAACAATCCGCGGCTTACGATACCGATAGTTGGGAATGGCGATATTGCCACCCCGCAGGCTGCCAAGCAGGCTTTTGAGGAGTACCACGTGGACGGGGTCATGGTTGGTCGTGCTACTTACGGGAAACCCTGGCTATTCCGCGAGATGCGGCATTACATTGACACGGGCGAACTCCTTCAGCCAGCGGGTATTGCCGAGCGGGTAGAGGTGGCTAAGCGGCACCTGGAACTCTCGGTGGCTGTGAAGGGCGAGCGTCGGGGGATCTTCGAGCTGCGTCGCCACCTGGGTTGCTACTTTAAGGGGCTGCCAGATTTCCGAGCACTGCGGCTGCGCCTGCTAACCGAGGAATCTCCATTGGCGGTAAGGGAGTTGATAGAGCAGGTAGGCGAACGCTATGCCGATTGGCAACCGCTGGATGTGAAGAACTACGGCCCCTGGGGAACGGAGTAGCGGGCGTGGGCAGGGACTTTAATCGCGGAGCCTCCCAGTGAAGGGCGTTGGTTGCGGTATAACCCTTGCCCACACGATTCAAGGGTTATCGCCGCGCATACGCTTCAAAGCGGAATGTTAGCCCTGTTGAGGATTTCTGCCAGCTCCCGATGGATGAGGGTGTCCATAGGGAGAGATCTATTGGCGGGAAAAAGGTGTCGGCAGGCTCGGCTGGTTCTGAATCTATACGAGTGATTAAAAGCCGATTGCAGAGTTTCATTCCCTCTTCATATACTAATCCTCCCCCCGCCAAAAAGGCCTCTTTCCCGGCTGGGCATAGCGCCAGGGCCTCTTCGATACTATTGGCTAGTAGCACCTCTGGGTGGGGTGAATGGCTTGCGTTTCGGCTTAGCACAATGGTGGTGCGCCCGGGGAGCGGTCGCCCTATCGATTCGTAGGTTTTTCGCCCCATAATCAGGCAGTGTCCCAGGGTCTTCTGCTTGAAGTACTTGAGATCCTCGGGTAGATGGAATAGCATCTGGTTTGCCCGTCCTATGGCGTGGTGCTGCGAAAGGGCAACAATGGCGGTTAATGGGGTTTTCTGCATCGGTCTAACCAAGCTTGCGGAGTGTAGGAGGCGAAAATCGTCGTAGTCTGGCGTATTGTAGGATTCCCTTTTTGGGCGAGCGGAGCGGCAATCTTCCATAGATCCGCAGGGAAAATAAGGGAATCTCGCTGTTCATATTAGCATGGCCTCTTACACCGCGAAGATAGCAATAGCATGGCGAGATTGCAAAATCACCCGGCAGTACCCTGTAGCCCAGGCCTTGCAGCGTGCCGCTTGAAAAGCGATTTTTCGTAGCCAGGGAGCGAAAATCTGAGAAAATGGAGATTTTTTTCGGGTATAACGCAGAGCAGTGTGCTAAATCGGGAAAAAGTAGCTAACTTTGTGCCCGTTAGAGAAGGGCGATATTGCCCCAATAACCTAATACAAAGGCAGTACCATGAAGAGGATTCAAGTACTGGGCGTAGCGCTGCTGATGGGCGCTGCGGCTGCTCTGGTAGCCTGTGGTGGCAACCAGACGAACAACAATAATCAGACAACCGATAGCACAGAGCAGATGGCTCCTGCTACGGATGCCCAAGGGCAGCCTGCTGGCGAAGTGGCTGAAAGCGCCTGCACATGCCATGAGGGTGGCGAGTGCACCTGTGGCGATAGCTGCAAGTGCGGTAAGGAAGTAGCCAGCGAAGAAGGGGCTAAGTGCGACAAGCAGGGCGGCTGCGGTAAAGGCTGCAAGTAGTAGTGTAGCAGTTGCTTTGTAGGCATCCTTTTGCAGGTACTCCGCAAAGGGTGCTGTGGGTAATGGCCGAGCCGCTTGGCCTCTTTGAGAGAGGCTATTGCGGTTGGGCCGTTTTTTTATGCTCTTGCCTCGCCCTTGGAGGTGTAATCTGGACTTTTGCACTTAGGAATGGCGTGGCGTGCTGCGCCACAACTAGGGGTGAGAGGAGGAATCGCGTGCGAATGGAACTTGCCCAGAGTGCCCACCGCGAGCTTCTACGTGAAGGGTAGAACGGCGGCGCTGAGGATTACCATGTCAGTTTAATGGGATTTTACGGGAATGGAACCCTTGCCACAACATGATGCTGACCGTGAGGCCGCAGAGCGCTTGCATGGGCTTTTCCAAGCTTTTCGGGGCGCATTCTTCGGGTTGCGAGTCTGCCTAGAGAACACGCTGCAAACGGGGTATACCCGGGGGCTTACCTACGATGATGCCCAGCTTTTGCTGCATCTCTCGCTCCATCCGGGCTGCACCCTGCAGGTGTTGGCCGACGCGCAGAAGCGCACTGAGCCCAGCGTTTCGCGCAAAGTGGCCCAGCTGGTGAAAACAGGCTGGATAGTGCGCACGCCCGATGAGCGTGATGGGCGCTTTGTTCGGCTCTACAACTCTGAGAAAGCTGAACGGGCGGTAACCGAAATGGCCGGCAAGGCGGCGCTGGTATTCCGTGAATTGCAGACCCAGGCTAGCGACCTCGAGATTCGTGAGGTTGGGCGAATCCTACAAGCGATAGAAAATCTTGCCCGAAACGTGAAGTTGCGCCCTAGGGATGGGAGCCTATTCGACTGATAGGGTAGAGGATGGGTGTGAAGGCTAGCGGTGTGAATTCTGAGTGAAAGCGCCAGCCTAAACCGCCCGTAGAGAGCGCGAAAAGTGTTCAGCGCTAGGTTTTGTTGCCCGGTTTATTGCGTCGTTTTTCAGCCCTCCCTAGCGATGCGCGCATGCTGCAACCACCCACCTTTCCATCCCGTGCGAATGCCCTCCTATTCATGCGCCCCATTTTAGCCGCCCTTGCGGTAACCCTGCCTGGGGGAGGATGGGCGGGTTCTGCCCCTGCGTGATGATTCCCGATGAGGGGATCTGCCCCGTTTCCCGCTTGGGGAGGCGGGGTTTTCCATTTCGCACGTTTCCGCCATCTCCGTATCAACTCCCTACCTCCGCCGTACCATCGCCGTACCAGGGCCGCTTCATGTTCGGATTTCGTCACGAAATCCGAACATGAAGCGGCCCTGGTACGGCGATGGTACGGCGAAGGTAGGGAGGAGGTGGGGATGGTTTAGGTCGCTACGGCCTTTCATTGCAGGCCGTGTCCTTGCATGGGGACTGTAGCCCTCTGTGCCGAAAATGTTGAAAGGGCGTTGTATCGATGTGGTGCTATGACTTCCGGTTATCCAGAGCGCGCAGCAGAAGTTCTGCGCGAGTGCTATTTATCGGGGCGTCTTTTGCCCATTTTTGCGATTAAAAGAATTTTAATCAAATACTTACATCTATTGGAGGCTGTGGCGGCGCGGTGTGTTGGGCGGTTTAGGCGAATTTTGCAGAAGTTCTATTGCGGGAGATGGCTACCATTGCTGCCCATTGCGGGGTTCTTGGTGCGATGCTGCGCGCCAACTGGGCGCTTGGTATCCAAAAGATGTTGCTAGGGGGTATCTCGGCGCGTCTCTTGCCTAGTTGGGAATATTTTCCTATATTTGCGGCAGTAGTTTGTGTGGTTAAATCAAAGTAAAGCGTTAGCCAGTAGCACTATGGAGCGTAGCGAGCAGCAGGAGCAACGATTGCAGGCCTTAGCGGCGCTGCGGGAGCTGGGCATAGAGCCGTACCCTGCGGCAGAATTTCCCGTTACGCATAGCACGCAGTCTGCGCTTGCAGCGTTCGATGCGCTTAGCCAGTCGCGCGCTACGGTGGTGCTAGCCGGGCGCATGCGGGCAAGGCGCATCATGGGGAATGCCTCCTTCTTCACCCTGGCCGATGAGCATGGGCAGCTGCAGGTGTATGTGCGGCGAGACGAGATCTGCCCAGGCGATGATAAGACGCTCTACAACACGGTATTCAAGAAGCTCTTGGATCTGGGTGACATCGTGGGGGTAGAGGGCTATCTCTTCACCACGCAGACGGGGGAGAAGAGCCTGCATGCCAACCAGATCGTCCTGTTGGCCAAAAGCGTGCGGCCCATGCCTGTGGTGAAGGAGAAGGATGGGCAGGTATTCGACGCGCTTAGCGATCCGGAGGTGCGCTACCGACAGCGCTACTTGGACTTAGCGGTGAATAGGGATACGCAGGAGACCTTTCGGAAGCGCCGGACGATTATCCGCACCATGCGTGATTTCTTCGATTCTAAGGGTTATGTAGAGGTAGAAACCCCTATACTCCAGCCTCTTGCTGGTGGTGCGGCGGCCCGCCCGTTTGTAACCCATCATAATGCGCTCGATATCCCGCTCTACCTCCGTATAGCCGATGAGCTTTACCTTAAACGCCTGATTGTAGGTGGATTCGATGGGGTCTACGAGTTCTGCAAGGATTTTCGGAATGAGGGGATGGATCGTACCCACAATCCGGAGTTCTCGATGGTGGAGATCTACGTGGCCTACAAGGATTACCGCTGGATGATGGGGCTGGTGGAGGAGATGCTGGAGCGGGTGGCCCTTGCCGTGCATGGCGCAACCGAATTCTCATCTAAAGGCCAGGAAATCAGCTTTAAGCGTCCTTTCGCCCGCCTTACGATGCGCGAGGCTATACAGCGGTACGCGAGGCTGGATATTGATGCGCTCGATGATGCTGCGCTGGCCCAAGCCTGTAGGCAGCATGGGGTAGAGGTAGACGGCAGCATGGGGCGTGGCAAGCTGATAGACGAGCTGTTCGGCGCGACGTGCGAAGAGCATCTGGTTCAGCCGACCTTCATCATGGATTACCCGCTGGAGATGTCGCCACTATGCAAGCGGCATCGCGATAATCCGCAGCTCACCGAGCGCTTTGAACTCTACGTGAATGGGAGCGAGCTCTGCAATGCCTACAGCGAGCTCAATGATCCGGTAGACCAGCTGGCGCGCTTTGAGGAGCAGATGCGGCTCGCGGAGAAGGGTGACGATGAGGCGATGATCATAGACCATGACTACGTGCGAGCCATGGAGTACGGCATGCCCCCATGCGCCGGGATGGGGATCGGCATAGATCGCCTCGCAATGCTGGTACTCGATAAGCCTAGCGTGCAAGATGTTATACTCTTCCCGCAGATGCGCCCAGAACGGGTGCAGCGCAAGGATGATGATGCGGCTTTTGAGGCCGCTGGCGTGTCGGCAGAGTGGGTGAAGCCGCTCCGTGCCTTGGGGTATAATAGCCTGGATGTATTGCAGGGCGCGAAGCCAGGCAAACTGCTCAACGACCTCAGGGGCTACGCGAAGAAAAACAAGCTGGAGCTCCCCCCCCTTGAGCTCGAGGTGGTAGAGGGATGGATGGCTTAGGCAAAGGGCTGTAAGGGGATGCGACGAGGCAGGGAGAGCCGTAGCAATGCGGGCCAGCCGGGGCGGCGGTGGGCTCTTTGGATTAGGAGTAGGCTCTCGATTAACGTTGATCTATAGAGCGTTATGAATAGAATATATGATGGTTTGAGCCAGCTGGCGGTGCGCAGTGTGCTGGTGTGCGGGCTGCTCTTTGGGCTACTCTCGGGCGCCGAGGGGCAGTCTCGAAAGGTGATGAAGGCCGATGAGTTTTACGAGGCAGGCGGTTGGGCAGAGGCTTTGCGCCTCTATAAGGAGGGGGGCAATCTGCAGACAATACCCAAGGAGCAAATGGGGCTGTACCTCTTTAGGGTGGCAGAGTGCTACCGCCATCTGGGTGAGTATCGGCAGGCTGAGATCTGGTACTCAAAAGCTCTCATGCGCGATTGCCCGGAGCCCAAGGCCCATCTCTACTACGCCGAGGCACTCCTGGCCAACGAGCGCTACGATCTGGCCAAGGAGGAATATGAAGCCTACCTGAAGGTGAAACCGCACGATCCGCTGGCTACCAATGGGCTGCGATCCGTGGAGTTGGCCGTGGCTTGGGTAGATTCCCCCTCGGGCTACACGGTGAAGCCGATGCAGGTCCTCAATTCTCGCTATAATGATTATAGCCCGATGTACGCCAGCGCAGATTACCGTTCGCTGGTCTTCACCTCCTCGCGCGAGGGGACCTTGGGCAAGGAGATCCATGCGGCCACGGGTGAGCATTTTGCCGATCTATTCGCCTCCACCAGCAATAGCGAGGGGCGCTGGAGCAAGCCGAAGTCGATAAACAGCGACGTGAACACGATATTTGAGGACGGGACGCCGAACTTTAGCACCGACTATGGTACTATGTACTTCACCCGTTGCCGTACCGCAAAGCGGCATGGTAAGCTGGGCTGCCAAGTGATGGAGGCATCGCAAACGGGCGACGGGTGGAGCTCTTCGAAGGATCTTGGGCTGGGGGCCGATTCGCTGGTTTTCGCCCACCCGGCCATTTCGCCCGATGGCCTTGTACTCTACTTCGCTAGCGACATGCCGGGTGGTTTCGGCGGGCTAGACCTCTGGAAGGTTACCCGCGGCGGCCCGAATGATAACTGGGGCGAGCCCATCAACCTCGGGAGTACCATCAACACCCCGGGCAACGAGGCCTTCCCGTATGTGCATCCCGACGGCACGCTCTACTTCGCCTCCGATGGGCATCCGGGCATGGGCGGGTATGATATCTTCAAGCTGGCTAAGGATGCGAAGGGGGCTACCGTGGTGGAGAACATGCGCTACCCGGTAAATTCGCCCTCCGATGATTTTGGCATCACCTTCCAGAAAGAGCATGAGGAAGGCTTTTTCTCCTCGAATCGCAAAGGAGGGCGAGGGGGTGATGACATCTATTGGTTCTACCTTGCACCGTTGGAATTCAACCTGATAGGGCAAGTTAATGATCAAGAAACGCAAACCCCAGTGGCCAATGCCAAGATACGGCTGGCGGGTAGCGACGGTTCTCTGCAGACGGGCACGACTAATGATAAGGGGGTCTTCCGTTTTATGCTCAAGCCGAATACAGATTACGTGGCTGTAACCAACGAGAAGGGCTACCTGAATGGCAAGCTCAAGGTGAGCACGCGTGGCAAAACCGAGAGTGAAGACATGCGGGTTAGCGTTGCGATGAATGCTATAGCCATAGAGAAGCCGATTACGATTCCCAATATCTTCTACAATTTCAACTCGTGGGAGTTACGTCCAGAGTCTAAGGAGGCGCTGGATGCGCTAGTGGAGCTTCTCAATGAGAATGCAGGGCTGGTGATAGAGCTTGGCGCGCATACCGATGCGGTGGGAACGCTAGAGTACAACTACGAGCTGTCTCAGCGGCGTGCGCAAGCCGTGGTAAACTACCTCATAGAGCACGGGATTCCAGCTGCGAGGCTGAGGGCCAAGGGCTATGCGCAAACGGAGCCCTGCGTGGTGGATGCTGCGCTCAATGCGCAGTACCCCTTCTTGCCGCTTCGGCGGGTGCTGGATGAGGCCTTTATTGCGAGCCTGCCAGATGAAGCGCAGCGCGAGGCGGCCAACCAGGCTAATCGGCGTACGGAATTCCGGGTTCTGAGCATGGATTACGCTCCAGGGAAGACCCCAGGGGCTCCAAAATCCTCCAAGTGAAAGGCTTGGGCTCGGTAAGATACTCCATCTGATGCGGATAGTGCGGCTATTGTTCTGGAGCGGGGCCCTGCTCCTAGGGGCAGGTGCTAGCGGAGCTTTTGCCCAAACGTTCTACCAGTGCGAGGAGCCTGAGGCTGCAGATGCCGATGTAAAGGTGCTGGCTGCGGAGAGCGCAAGGAAAGCCGATCTATGGGTCTACTTTGTCTACACGCCAAGGGAGGTGGCGGGGGCGAGGCCCGGCGTGGTTTACCAGACGGCAGACCGAAAAGAGGCCGATTTCACCCTAACCTTTGTGGAGAGCGCTAAGCAGGCCGATTTCTCGCTGTGGATAGTAGACGATTCCACAAAGGCTGGTTGGAGGAATAAGGGCAAAGAACACCTACTCGATAAGTACCTAAAGAAGTAATGGGCACTAGAAACCAAGATCTAGGACGTTACGCCCAACGCGGAGTATCGGCCACCAAGGGCGATGTGCACAGCGCAATCGCGAACCTCGACCAGGGGCTATTTCCGGGCGCATTCTGCAAGGTGGTGCCTGATATTCTGACAGGGGATCCAGCGCATTGCTTAGTGATGCATGCTGATGGTGCGGGTACCAAATCATCATTGGCTTATGCCTACTGGCGCGAAACGGGCGATATGGGGGTATGGCAGGGGATATCCCAAGATGCCATAGTGATGAACCTGGACGACTTGCTTTGCGTGGGGGTGACGGATAATATCCTGCTGTCATCTACCATCGGGCGGAATAAGCGACTGGTGCCGGGCGAGGTGGTGAAGGCGCTGATAGAGGGCACTGAGGCGGTGTGCGCCATGCTCCGCACCTATGGGGTAAACATGGTGCTGACGGGAGGCGAGACGGCAGACATAGGCGATTTGGTGCGCACGGTGGTGGTGGATAGCACGGTGGTGGCCCGCGCCAGGCGCGATGACATTATCACAAATCGCCAGATAATGCCGGGCGATGTGGTGGTGGGGCTCGCATCGTTTGGGCAAGCCAAGTATGAGCAGGTGTACAACGGGGGTATGGGCAGCAATGGGCTGACGTCGGCTAGGCACGATGTGTTTGCCAAATGGGTAGGGGAGAAGTACCCCGAAACCTATGATCCTGGGCTGGATGCGCAACTAGTGTATGCTGGTACTTGCGGGCTTGCTGAGCCACTCCCCTCTCTGCAGGGAATTACGGTGGGGCAGCTGGTGCTAAGCCCTACACGCACCTATGCCCCAGTGATAGCCCGGGTGCTACGCGAGATGCGAGGAGCTGTGCATGGGCTGGTGCACTGCAGCGGGGGAGGGCAGACCAAGGTCCTCAATTTCATCCACGATATGCGGGTGGTGAAGGATAATCTCTTCCCTGTGCCACCGCTATTCGCGCTTATCCAGCATGAGAGCGGAACTCCTTGGAGAGAAATGTACCAGGTGTTCAATATGGGGCACCGGATGGAGGTCTACGTGCGCCCAGAGGATGCCGCTAGTATTATAGCCATAGCCGAGGAGTACGGCGTGGAGGCCCAGGTGGTGGGCCGGTGCTACAGTGAGCCCGGTCGCTGCGAGGTGCGAGTGGAGGGGGTTACGGGTACGTACTCGTACCTAAAAGAGTAGCGACGCCGCCCGTGGGACATTGGACATTCGTACAGAAGTGGAGGCCCGAGATCTTTCTCTGCGCTGTGCTTTAGTTGGTGCGATGCGTGGTGTATTGTTCTGATGGGGAAGGCCAATCATTTAGCTGGAGGCGATTCGCCGTTCACCTTCCTTCGGGTCGTAGGAGAGGTTGCGATTTGTGCCACAGCAGGTTTTTCAGCATTATCTATGTGTGTTATATTGATGGGGTATGGGTATGAAAGTGTTTGTGATTCTGTGGGTAGCGATAATGCTGGGGTTACAATTTGGGTGTAGGAAGCAGCAGGATGTACCCCCGAAGCCCAAGGTTACCCGTTGGGTGAGGATCGATTTGCAACTTCAGTCACCGCTTAAATCTAGCATGCAGGGCAAGTGGGAATACTGCGGCCGTGTGCTGAATAAGGGGTATTTTGAGTATACGGTGGTGCCAGAGGAGCTGAAGAGGGCGGGGTATCTAGCCTACGTGCTTGGCAAGCCGCTCCCTGGCGTATCTGCTTGGCCCAATGTCCAGCTGCGGGCGGCCTACCTTGGGGTGTTTGAGCAATACAGAGAATTCCCCACGTTACGGCAAGATCTGCTGCAGGTAGAGCCCGCGGTAATCCATTTACCGTTGTCGCTGGGCGTGGAGCTGGAGGGTGGCGGGGATGAGATTGTGAAGGTTCAGGCAAAATGGGTGAATGATAGTACTATAACCTATCAGCACCAGATGCAAGAGATCGTCCTATGCAGGCAAGATTCGCTGGTCTTGGTGGGCGATGTGAACCCCCTCTATAGTGCCACAGCTTGGCGAAAGGTTCGGTAGAGGTATGCGATTCTCCCTCTGGCTAGCATTACGGCATTTACGCTCCCAGCCCCGGGGGTCGGTGGTCGGTGTCATTGCCAGGGTGGCCACCGTGGGGGTAGCTATGGGTAGCATGGCTCTGATGGTGGTGCTGTCAGTTTTCAACGGCATTGAGACCCTGGTGGGCGGGATGTACTCCATCCTCGATACGGACTTTGAGGTGGTGCCTCGGGAGGGGAAGGTTATTCGGCTTACCGAGGCGCAGCTGGCTCAGCTCCGTAGCCTACCGTCTGGATCGCGCTATGGCCTTGTGCTGGAGGAGAATGCCCTCTTTGGATATGGTGATCGCCAGCACATCGGAGTGATGATGGGGGTAGATTCTGGGTATTGGGCGCTTAACCAGATGGCGGGTTTTTGCAGCACTGGGCGAGGGTTGCTTTGGTATGGAAGCCAACCGCTGGCGTTGCCGGGTATGGGTGTGGCATACTACCTAGGGGCTAACCCTGAGCACTATGAACCGCTTACCGTGTATATACCCAATCGGCTTGCGCAGAACTGGTTGAACCCCCTTACGGCCTTTCGCGAGAAGCGGTATGCGTTTCAGGGATTGCTGCAAGTAAACTCAGAGTTTGACGATAAGACGGTGCTGCTCCCTCTCAGCGAGGCGCAAATGCTTTTGGCCTACGATAGCCTAACGGTGACTTCTGTGGCGGTAAATGCCCCGGTCAATGAGCTTGACGCGGTGCAAAAGCTGCTGGAGAAGGCCTTTAGCCCCAGTGGCGAAGTGCTAGGTCGCTATCAGCAGAACGCTTCGCTCTACCGGACAATGCGAAGTGAGAGGTTGATGATAGTGTTGATTCTCACCTTAATACTGGTGGTGGCGGCTTTCAATGTGGTGGGGTCACTGGCGATGCTTATCATCCAGAAGCGCGATGAAGTAGTAACGCTCGCTTACCTTGGAGCACCGACAATGAAAATCAGGCAAATATTCCTGTTTGAAGGCCTGGCCATATCGTTGGTCGGAGGACTGCTAGGAGTATTGCTTGGGCTGGTGCTATGCTGGATTCAGGCTACATTCGGAATTATTTCGCTGGGAGCATCGGGAAGTTTCGTGGTGGATGCCTATCCAGTGGAGGTGCATGCTCTCGACGTGCTGCTAGTGATGGGGCTGGTGGTAGTGATAGGGCTGCTGGCTGCTTGGATTCCGACTCTTGTGCTGAATTCTAGGAATAGCACTGCCCAGTAGCTGGAATCCTAATCGCGGTGTACTCTTGGCTAGATTGGCGATTGTAGGGATTTAAGGCTCGTTTTGAACCCATTGGGAAAAGTATTACCTTTGGGCGATGGATTCTGGGGACTTCTAATGAATGGTGAATTTCTATAGCGTGAGACAATGAAAAAGGGAATAAAGATCACCCTTATCTGCGTGGGTGGGCTAATAGTGCTCATCCTGCTGCTTGGAGTATTGCTCCCGATTATTTTCAAGCCTCGGATATTGCAGTACGCCACGGCAGAGGCCAACCGTCGGCTGAATGCGACTATTGGAATTCGCGATTTGGATGTCAGCCTATTTCGCGGTTTCCCAAATCTCTACATCGCGTTTGAAGATCTCACCGTTGTAAACCGAGAGCCATTTGCGGGTGATACGCTGCTGGCATTCAAGCAGCTCGCGGTAGAGGTGAATCTAAAGACGCTGCTGAATCCCTCCAAGGTGGAAGTGCGCCAGATTCTACTGGATGGCGTGCGGGCCTATGGGCATGTGGATGCTCAAGGCCGCAAGAATTGGGATATAGTACCCCCAACGGAGGCTACCCCCGAGGCCCAGGCCGATACGGTGCCTAAAACGGAATCGGCAAAATATGGGGTCGCCCTAAGGGAACTCCGGATTAAGGAGGCAGATCTGCGGTTTCGTAACGATTCCACAGGGATGGAGGCGCGGGCGCAGAATCTTGATTTTACCCTTCGGGGTAATCTTGCTTTAGAAAAGAGCGATATATCACTTAATCTGCTGGTTGAAAAGCTCTTTTTTGCCATGGGCGGTATAACCTACGCCCCAGGGTTGCGCTTGGCCTTTGAGGCGAATGTGGATGCGGATCTTGCGGGGAAGCGCTATGCCTTTAGGGATAATAGCCTGTCGATAAACGATTTTACGCTGCAGTTTGCGGGTGAGGTCGCAATGCCTGGAGATTCGCTGGTGACAGATGTGACGCTAAGCACCCCCCGTACTGATTTCAAATCGCTGCTTTCACTTGTGCCAGCCGTATACTCGAAGAGCTTTGCAGACGTTCAGACAGCAGGTTCGCTGGAGTTTGCCGGGCACGTGCAGGGCGTAATGCACGGAAAGGAACTCCCTAGCGCTGATATCAGCCTGAAAGTGAACGATGCCATGTTCAAGTACCCGTCGCTCCCCAAGCAGGCCGACCACATCAATATCGACCTCGCCGCCCGATACGATGGGAAAACGCCCGATGCCTCTAGCCTCTCGCTTCGGCGCTTTGGCGTTCAGCTTGCGGGCAATCCCGTGGAGCTAGAGGCTTCGGTCACTACTCCGCTATCTGACCCTACCATAGCAGCCAAGGCGAGGGCGCAGCTAGAGCTTTCCACATTGGCCGATGTGCTACCCCTAGAGGGCAAGAAGCTCAACGGTTCACTAGCCCTAAACCTCGGGGTAAAGGCTCGGAAGTCTGCCGTTATGGCAAAGCGTTACCAGGAGTGCGTGCTAGATGGAGAACTGAAACTGAAGAATATACAGGCCGACGGAGTGCTAGCAGTACCCGTTAGGGTGAATCTCTTGGAACTCTTGTTCAGCCCGCAGCAGGTAGAGCTGAAGTCGTTGCTAGCCGAGGCTGGTAGGAGCAATGTGCAGATGGCAGGGCGTGTGACGGACTTCTTACCCTACCTCTTGGCAGATGGCACGTTGGCCGGCAGCCTTACGCTCAGCTCGAAGTGTGTGGATTTGAACGAGCTATTCCCGCAGAAGGAAGAGGCGGAGAAAGCTGATGAAGCGGTGGGTAATAATGTGAATAAAGCTGACACTACAGCGGTCTCTCTTTCCCCCCTAAAGAGGATTTCATTCGCATTTCGCTCTAGCGTAGATGAACTGCATTTCCAGAATATAGAAGCGCGCGAGGTGGTGGGGAATTTCACGCTCGGAGGCTCTAAGCTTGCGCTGGAGCGTGTGGGCTGTAAAATGCTCAAGGGTAGCGCGAATGTTTCAGGGCTTGTGGATTTCACTCAACCCTCGTTGAATGGATTGAATGTCAGGGCTAAGCTAGATAATATAGACATTGCCGAAACTGCGAAAACCTTCACCAGCATAGCCCAGGTGCTCCCGACTGTAGAGCGAATGGATGGTAGGGTGGGAGTTAATCTGAGCCTAGATGCCAAGCTCACCCCCAGCTTTACCCCGATAATGAATACGGTGAATGCTGAGGGTGATTTGACCAGTAGCAGTATCTCCATAGTGAATGATCCTCTCTTCGCCAATGTAGGGCAGCTCATAGGGAATTCTGCCCTGGAGAAGCCCACACTCCAGCAGATTCATGTCTATTTCACCATAGTGGACGGTGTGCTTACCTTTAAACCGTTCTCTACCAAGATTGCGGGTATTCAGGGTACTATAGGCGGAAAGATAATGCTCGATCAAACCCTCGATATGTCTATGAATATGGTGTTGCCCCAGAGCATGGTGGGCAAGGCCTCTGAGGTTTTCGGGCAGCTCACCTCCAAGCTGGGGGTCAATGTACCCGCACCCAGCACTATACCGGTAGCTATAACTGCCACGGGCGCTATAAAATCGCCAAAGGTGAAGATAGAGCTAGCGCAAGGGCTGCAGGGGCAAGTGAAAGAGGCCGTGAAGGAGAAGGTTCAGGAGGTAGTACAGCGGGTGAAGGAAGATGTCAGCAAGCGGAAAGAGGAAATCCTAGCCAAGGCGCAAGCGCAGGCTGATAAATTGGTGGCCGAGGCCAAGAAGCTAGCCGATAAGACCAGGGCGGAGGCTCAGGCCAATGCCGACAAGCTTATGGATGAGGCGAAAAAGAACGGAATGCTTGCCGAGCTGGCTGCCAAGGCTGGAGCTGCCAAGCTGGTGGAAGAGGGCAATTCCGTAGCCGATAGGATAGAGCGCGAGGCGCGTGCTAAAGCTGACGAGGTTATGGCCAAGGCGCGTGCAGAGGCCGATAAGCTGCAGTAGCCTCAAATGACACGGAGGCGAGGCCTAACGGGCTTGTGTGGTTGGAACTATTGATTACTTAATATGCTGGGCGATGGCTAAATGTGGAACGAGGGGAGTACCAGTGTTGCTGGGGGCTATGGCTGTACTTGTTTTGCTGCCAGTACAGAGGTCATTGGCAGCCCATCCGCAGGCAGCAGACACAGTTTTCAACCAGGTAGATGCTAAAGGGCAGCGCCACGGTTTCTGGCGGCGTTTCTACCGGAATGGACAGGCGGCCTACACAGCCCAGTTTGAGCACGGTAAACCGGTGGGTATCACCCTTCGCTATGATGAACAGGGGCGTAAGGAGGCAGAGATTCGGCATCGTAAAGGGACAGATTACGCCACGGTAACCTTCTACTCTGATAAGGGCGAGGTTATAGCCAAAGGGCTCTACTACAAGCAGCAGAAAGACAGCGTCTGGAGCTATTACGGTGCTGGTGGGGTGCTGGTGGGCAAAGAGAGCTGGCGTAGGGGGAAGCGCAATGGTGCTAGGGATTTCTACTCTGATGCTGGCGTGTTAGCCGAAAGGCAAATGTGGAAAGATGGCAAGCTGCACGGTCGGCAGACGCTATACTTTGAGAATGGCAACCCGAGAGCTTTCTGGGATATGGTGGCCGGCGAGCCCTCTGGGCAAATGGTGGCTCTGTACCCCAACGGTCTTGCTCGGCTAAAGGGGCAGTATGTGAATGGCAAGCGAGAAGGGAAGTGGACCTTCTGGACTCCAGACGGTAAGCTAGAGTCTACTACCACCTATGAGAAGGGGGTAGTGGTAGGAGGTGTAGAGCGGCAAGGGGATAGCATAATGAACCAGCTATTGCAGAATGCTGGACGCATTGCAGAGCCAGCCGCAAATGCAGAGCGACCCTTCTAGTTTTCTATTCCACAGAGGCCTAAAGGTTAATGGCTAAAAAGAAGACCCTGCGGCAAACTATATGCCGCAGGGCCTTTATTGTAGAGCCTCTCATGGGACTCGAACCCACGACCTGCTCATTACGAATGAGCCGCTCTACCAGCTGAGCTAAAGAGGCTGAAATCTGACCGCAAAGGTAGTGCTTTTTCCCGAGTTGGCAAATCCCTTCTTGGCAAATTATTTACGGTTTGGGAGTGAAGACCAATGCGCCGATGTCAGGATTCCCGTGCTGTAATCTTGGTCGGTTTTGTAGGTCGATCGGATCTTCATTGCCGTATTCCATAAGCCCTTGCCCTCTGGCGGGGCTATCTTTTTCTAGCTTGGCATCACCCTTCTCGGGCGCGGTAAGCTTGGGATTGTCGAGTAGTACGTGCAGCCAGGTGGGGTGGGCAGAGAGCGTACTTTGGGGTATTTTCATGACGCTGTGGGTACAGGTAATTTCTGGTTTGGGGGTTAATTCCTCGGGTATTGGCAGCTCGTTAGCGCGGTCGCCCCATAGTATAGAATTGGCCACGAGCAGGCTGCATGGGGTGGAATTGCCCTTTACGGGTTCTATGGCTATGAGGGGATCTCGCCGGGTTTGGGGGGGCAGGGAGCTAGCGTACAGCGTGCAGTGTACAAGCCTCACGTTGGCCGCTCTCATGCGTAGGGCGCACCCGTAGTTCTGTAGCAGTAGGCAGCCGTATAGCGCCAGGAGGGTCTTATTGGCCACTACGCCATCTCGACTGGTGAACGCAATGGTAGCACCCCGTACCGAGAGGGGAGAGGTTAGAGAGTCTGCCCTGAGAGCCGTAACAGCGCTACGGAGCTGGAAGTAGCTCAAGGTGTGCGGTCCGCTCCTTGGCTTAAGGTTTATACCCTGCCACTGCCCAGGTTGCCGGCGATAGTAGGTTTCGAGCCGTTCGCCAGCCAGCACTACGGGTGATAGGGGAGTACCCTCTATTGCTAGGCTTCCATACACATCTATCCCAGCACCCTGCGAAAAGTAGAGCGAAGCACCAGCGCGAAGGGTTAGGGTTACTCCCTTGGGTACCACCATCCGCCTTTGTACACGGAGTGCCGGGGGGCCTGCGATGGTGAGATCGGTCCTCAGGGTGTCTACCGACAGAGGAGTAGAAGCCAACCCCTTGCCTAGCAGGGCTACGTAGCGTGAAATCCCTTTGGTGGCTACGGCTATGGAGTCGCTCACTACCTTTATGGTGTCCACCTTGATACCCGAGGGTTTTAGCCGAATGGCAAGGGTGAGGCTGTCGCCTTGCTCTATTTCTACACCGTGCGCAGCAGTGGTACTTTGCCCATCCACAAGCATGGCGAATTGGCTGGCTGCACCGTGTAGCAAGCGTAGCTCGGGTATGCGGACAGTATTGCGCCCCTTGTTGTAGATCCGTAGTAGGCGGGTGGATGAAACCGCCCCGGCAAAAACGGAGTCGAACCGCACAGTATCGGTAGAGAAGCGCAGCCCCTGTATGTTATCAGTAGGGCTATTGGTACGCTCGCATCCGGCCAAGGTCACTAGCAAGCCTAGGGCCAGCTGCGCAAGCCATGTGCACGGATAGCGATGCGAATAGGAGCTCTTCATCGCTTTTGTTCATTAGCTGGCTACGTGTATGGCCCAGTTTCGGTAGACCACGAGGTCGCCACCCCGAATTTTGGCCTTCTTTCGGGTCTCTAGCTCGCCGTTTCGGGTTACCATGCCGCGCTCTATAACCTGTTTGGCTACCGCTCCGCTGGACACCACGGCCAAAACCTTTAGCAGCTTCACCAGTTCGATGTAGGGTTGCCCCGCGAGGACGAATTCTAAGGATTCCATAAGCTGTGGATGCTACCTAATCAACAGGCAAAGATAGTGAAATATGCGGTTCGCAGGGCATTGGGCGCTGGAAATGCGCATTCAGATTGCCCGCTGGTGTGGCTTGCAATCGTTCCAAGGCGAATTTGGTAGGCTCATTGCCATTGGCTACCTTTGTAGCCGTCTGCAAGGCGCTTGCATTTTTCTGTATTCGGCTCGTAATCAATTCCTACAGCTATGCCTAGGTTCGTGCATTTGCACCTTCATACCGAATTCTCAAAGCTCGATGGTGCTTGCCGTATACCAAGGCTCATTAAGCGGGCCGAGGAGCTCGGGATGCCAGCTTTTGCGGTAACCGACCACGGAGTGATGCACGGAATCTACACGCTCTTTGGGGAGGCCGAAAAGCATAACAAACCGATTGCCAAGGAGATTGCAGATCTGGAGCAGCAGCTGCCGGGGGTAGAAGATCCCAACCTGCAGGCAGAGCTTCGGGCAAAGATCGCCGGGCTGCGAACCCGTATCATTAAGCCAATAGCGGGTTGCGAGGCCTACATGGCTCGAGAATCTTTAGCAGATCGCGCAAAGGAGGAAAAACCCTACCATCTGCTGCTGCTCGCGAAGAATTTCACAGGTTACCGCAACCTCTGCTACCTGATGACTCAGGGCTTTGCGAAGGGGTTCTACCGGAAGCCACGGATCGATCTCGCGCTACTTCGCGAGCATCACGAGGGGATCATTGTGGGGTCTGCATGCTTGGCGGGTCCTATTGCTCAGGCCGTTGTGCGTAATGATTTCGATGCGGCGAGGGGATTCATCCGAACTTTCAAGGAGATCTTCGGGAAGGATTTCTACCTGGAGATCATGCTCCATCCGAAGATAGCACCATCAGATCCTAACACCGCAATACAGCTGCAGCTTCGGGTGGCTGCCGCTCTCATCCGCCTGTCGATTGAAACGGACACGCCGCTCATTGTGACCAACGATGTCCACTTTCTCAAGAGGGAGGATGCAGAAATTCACGATCTTCTACTCTGCATCTCCACAAACAGGACGATGTCTGACACCAAGCGGCTTCGGTACACGCACCAAGAGTATTTCAAGAGTGCCGACGAGATGCTGCAGACGTTCCAGCAGCAGTACCCTGGGGTGGCGAATGAGTACATGGCCATAGCGAAGCTCTCACAGGCGGCCCCCCAAGGCGACGGCAAGCCTGTACCTAGCATGCTCTCAGAAGATGAGTATCTGGCCATTGTTACCCAAGCTATGGAGACCACTGTCCGTATAGCCGAGGAGGTTGAGGTGTACTCCATAAAGCGCGACCCAGTGATGCCGAATTTTCCCGTTCCTCCAGAGTTTCCTGATGCGGCAGCCTACCTTCGGCATCTCGTATACCAGGGTGCGCAGGAGCGGTGGGGTACACCCCTTGCACCAGAGTATAAGGAAAGGCTTGAGTTTGAGCTGGGTACCATAGAGCGGATGGGATTCCCTGGCTATTTCCTTATTGTGTGGGATTTCATACGGGCGGCGCGCGAGAGAGGGATCTCCGTAGGCCCAGGGCGTGGTTCTGCTGCGGGGTCAGCTGTGGCCTTCTGCCTGAAGATCACGGCGCTCGATCCCATTAAGCACCAGCTACTATTTGAGCGATTCTTGAATCCTGACCGTATTTCGTTGCCCGATATCGATGTCGACTTTGAGGATAACCGGCGGGCGGAGGTCATTGATTATGTGCGAGATTTCTACGGTGCCGATTGCGTAGCGGGCGTTGCCACATTCAACTGTCTGGGGGTGAAGAGCGCGGTGAACGATGTGATTCGCACCCGAGAGATCCCCCCCGATGTTGCCGCTCCAGTGCAAAAGGCACTCAAGCCCCTCAAAGTTACCAGCTTCCAAGAAATACTCAACGTTAAGAAGGACGACAAAGACAAAGCAGAGGTGTACGCCTGCCGTGAGCTCTACGAGAAGGCCCACGGATTGCAGCGGCAGCTCTTTGACGATGCCATCAATATCGACGGCATGCTGAAGTCTATAGGGCAGCATGCGTGCGGATTCATCATTGGCAAGGAGGCTCTCTACAACTATGCCCCGCTCTTCAAGACGAAGGATGGAGGCACTATGGCGGTGCAGTTTGAGGGATCTTCCATGGAGTCTATCGGGCTGGTGAAGATGGACTTCCTGGGGTTGCAGACCCTCCAGATTATCAAGGTTGCTCAGGATATGATACGCCAGACCCACGGGATTGAGGTAGATGTGGACGATCTGGTGAATCACCTGGAGGATCCTGAGCCGAAGATCTATGAGATGTTCGGGCATGGCGACACGGTGGCAATATTCCAGTTCGAATCCACGGGGATGCAGAACTACCTACGCCAGCTTAAGCCAGACAAGTTCGACGATCTAGTAGCCATGAACGCCCTATTCCGTCCAGGGCCATTGGCGCACATCCCCTCCTTCATCAAGCGCAAGCATGGGGAGGAACCCGTGGAGTACGATGTGCCAGAGGTGCGTGAGGTGCTCGAACCCACCTATGGCATCACGGTGTACCAAGAGCAGGTGATGCGCCTCTCGCGGGTATTGGCAGACTTTACCGCAGGGCAGGCCGATAATCTCCGCAAGGCGATAGGGAAGAAGAAGATTGAGGAGATGAATAAGCTCAAGGAACGCTTCCTCAGCGGGAGCGCAGCCAAAGGGCAGCCTAGCAGTAAGATGCTCGCTATCTGGGAAGGGTGGGAGAAATTCGCCAGCTACGCCTTCAATAAGTCGCACTCTGTCTGCTACGCCTACCTCGCCTACCAGACCGCCTACCTTAAGGTGCACTACCCCAGCGAATTCATGGCGGCCAACCTCCAGGTGTGCCGGAATGAAACCGTGCGGCTTAAAATCTTAACCCGAGAGTGCAAACGACTTGGTATCAAGATCCTGATACCCGATGTGAACCAGAGCCGCAGCGAGTTCACCGTGATGCCAAATGGCGATATTCGGTACGGACTGAGCGCGCTCAAGGGAATGAACGGCGAGTCGATGAACGCCCTGGTAGAGGAACGGGAGAAGAACGGTCCATACACCGATATCTTCAACCTTGTGCAGAGGCTTCCCACCAACCAGCTCAACAAGAAGAGCCTAGAGATCCTGGCGTATAGCGGAGCTCTGGATTCCATAACGCCTGGCGCAAACCGCTCGCTCTACTTCGCAGCCGTGGAGGGGAAGTATGGCGACGATGGCACTCCCATCTCCTTCATAGACCAGATCTCACTCTATAGCAAGAGCTACCACAAGTCGCAGGATAAGAGTACCCCTTCGCTCTTTGGGGGCGAGGCAGAGCAGGCATTACCCCAGGCTTTCCCGTACCCTGAACCTACAGGCCCGGCAGACCAGCTCGCCCTGCTCAACCAAGAGCTTGAGCTCACGGGAATCTACATCAGTGCCCATCCGCTAGATAGGTACGAGGCCGAGATCAAGTACCTGTGCGACATGCCACTGGCCGACATAAAAGAGAAAATCCCTGCCTACGTGAATCGTACCTTTTACGTGGGGGGGCTTGTTCGTGCGGCAGAATTCACCAAGAACCGAAATTCTGGACGCTCCCAGGTGAACCTCACCCTATCAGACTACACCGGGGAGTACACCTTCCGCCTCTACGAGCATGCCATTAAGAAGTTCGAGGAGTTCCTAGAGGCCGGGCGTATTCTCCGCATACAGGTGAAGATTACTCCCTCTACCAACCCAAGCTTTGGCCCGAATGTGAATATTGAGCGCATGGAGACCATGGAATCCGTGAGCCAGAAGGGATTCCGAGCGCTGGATATTGTGGTAAACCCCCATCTTTTCACAGAGGTAGACCTTGCGAATCTCCTCTCCATCTTCCCTGAAGAGGATCAAGATACCCAGCTCTATTTCCTGATTGAAGATCCTGAGAATGGCAGGACTACTAAGCTCCGAGGGCGTATTAAAGGGGTGAAAATCACGGCAGAACGGATAAGGATGCTGCATGAGGCCAACCAGATTTGCCAGGTCAACGGCATTCGGATTGAACCAAAGCTCCAGCAAAACGTTATGCAAACAGACGAGGCAGTGCCTGAAATGGAGTTTGAGGAGATGGAGCTCGTGGAGAATGATTAGCCCGAGGGTATTCTGCCAAATTAACGGCACAGACAATTTTTCTCGCCTAGGGGCGTTGTTCTTTGCAAAGTAAACTATAGGTTTAACACCAAAAACGATTTTGCGATGGCAGTAGAAATCACAGATGCGAATTTTGAGCAGTTGGTCATGAAGTCAGACAAGCCCGTACTTGTGGACTTCTGGGCAGAGTGGTGTGGCCCGTGCCGTATGGTCTCCCCACTGGTAGAAGAGGTGGCGCAAGAGTTTGAGGGGCGCGCCATTGTGGGCAAGGTGAATGTGGATAGCAACCCCACGGTCTCGGCCAAGTTCGGCATCCGAAACATCCCCACCATCCTCTTTATCAAGGGAGGCGAGGTTAAGGATAAGCAAGTGGGGGCTACCACCAAGAATGTCCTCTCAGAGAAGCTCTCCAAGCTGCTTTAATCCATAGGATTTGCACCGGTAGCAAGGATCTAAAACAAGACATAAGCAGGCGGGTACATTCCCAAAGGATGGGGTGTACCCACCTGCTTTTTTTTTCGTCACATCCTTGTGGCCTATGTAAAAGAAATCCATATGCAGAAGTCCCGTAGGCGTTCAATCTTTATAGGAGAGCTTTCCCTTTCTTGCGCAAGGCTAGGTTTTAATCAGTCGATTCAATTTATCGCAGACCGTAGCGATGCAGCGTGCCGAAGCGAGTAAATGATTTTTGCAGAGGTTTCGATCTCGGTCTTCCCAAGTGGTGCAAAATGGGGTGTCGCCTAAATCGACACCCCATTTTTATCATGCTCGTTCTCTGTAGTCTCTAGAAGGGCAAATCTTCCCCAGATCCTGCATCGGGTATGGGAGGTGGATTTTGGACAGTAGGGGCGTTAGCAGGTATTGGGCCTGGTGATGGCTGCATTGGTGGCTGGGGAGCTGGCTGGGGGTAGCTGGGCTGCGGAGCGTATTGGGGAGGGGGCGTGTAGCCAGGCTGAGGCATCGGTTGCTGCGTGTAGCCTTGCGGTGCGTACCCAGGCTGTGGATAGCCCTGCGGTGCGTATCCCTGCGGCATTCCTTGGTAGGGCATTCCTCCTGGCATGGCACGCTGGATTTGCCAGGCCCGCACGCGGGTGTACCACTTCCCGTTGAATTCCCGTGATGACAGATCTATGGACACCACGAGATCCTCGCCCTCTTGGAATTGGTCGATTAGCGATGTGCGCTCCCCCCAGAGTTCTACGCAGAGCTTATTCACGTAAGAGCCGCTGCTGGGCAACTCCAGGATGAATTCTCTACGCACCCAGGGGCCATTCTGCGACTCGCCGCTCAAGGCATCCAACTTTGCTACCAATTTCCCCTCTACAGTTAGGTTGCTGCTCATAATGTACCTCCTCAAAATTACCTCGGTTGGGCGTAAGAATCGGTGTTGAAACGTTATCGCATAGCCCCAGCCCTCAGATGCTTCACATAGCCCTTTACAGCGAGGTAACCACGTACCAATGCGCTGCTAGGCCCACTCCACCCCTCTACTGGCCAATAGGGTAGCCCTCCCTTGCCCAGCGACGTGGCTTTTTCTTCCCCTTTCCTCGGGTGGCGCTACCAGCAGGCATCGCCCGTTCCACTTTGGGTTGATGTGGGGTGCGATACCCTCCGTTGTGGGTGTTGTCTACTGGCCTCGCAGCCCCTTTTCGTACTCTTCCTTCGTGAGCACCTTCTCTAGCCCAATGCTGAAAACCAGAGTCGCATTCCCGGGGATACCAGGCCGTCCATTCACACCGTAGGCTAGGTCTGGTGGGATGTAGAGCATACCCTTTCCCCCTTCACGGAATTTCGAAACGCCTATAGCCCACCCCCTAATCATGTTCTTGAGGTTGGCAAGGATGGGCTGCCCCGTTGCGCTGGAGTCCAGCACCTGCCCATTCACAAGGGTCAGCACGTAGTTTACGCTAACGTAGCTGCTATCAGTAGGTTGGGCACCAGTACCCTCTACATCTATACGATAGAGAAGCCCCGAGGAATCTCTTACCACCCCTGGGAGTTTCGCCATAGAGTCGAGGAAACGGTCGCCTATACGCAGCTGTTCCTGAGCCTTAACCTCCTGCTCGAGCGCGAGGAATTTCTCTAGCTCCGTTTGGCAATCGTTCTCGGTCATGGTCGATTTACCCTCGGCTGCATCGCGTAGCCCCTTGAGGAACTGCTCTGCATCGAGCTTTACGCTCCGATCCTTGACGAAAAAGCCTGCCGAGGCCCCGAGCGCGTAGTTCAGCCGTGCGAAGTCGTAGTCGGCCAGTGAGGCGGGCGCATTCTGTTCCTCGGAGTCCGTATTCTCCGCTTGCTTCCCATCGCCGCAAGAGGCGAGGGCGAGCGCCAACCCTAGGGTCAGCATGCCGAATGCTAGTAGGTGCTTCATTTTAACGTTGAGTTATTTACCCTGTTGTGATTTCAGTTTAGTGCCGCGAAGGTAGCGATTTTTTCGTAAATGGGGGCAAAGCTCCAGAACTCTACTTTTCACCCTTATCACCACGTGAAGATGCTCCCGATCTGTTTACGTATTCCATTGTCTAGCAAAGTGATGAACCGCTAATTGGGGTTAGATTTATTGCGTTCTAAAGCCACAGAAAATAGGGTGGAGTATTGTGCCCCACCCTAATCTATTGCAGCGCTTGGTTTGCTATAGCTTCACGAATTGCAGTGTATGCGTACCGCCTTGTGCATCATAGAGTTGTAGCAGGTAAAGCCCCTCGGGGAGTGCGCCCATAGGCAGGGTTATTCCCGGTTGCCCGTGGTGCGTATACCGTAGTACCTCTGTACCTTGCGAGTTCACCATGCGTAGCCATGCCACGGGTTCGGTGTGCTGTAGGCGGAGCTCTTCGTGGCACGGGTTGGGGGCCATCTCTACTCCTGCCAGCGGCGAGATTTCCCCTACAGCATCAGGAGCTTTGGGCTTCTTCGTAAGGGTTACTTTTTCCGTTAGGGATTCCCCATTCACTACTACGGTGCCAGTGGCGTTCTCGTAGCCTGTTCGCCGTATGGTGTAGGAGTAGGTAGAATCTGGAAGTTCAGTGGAGCATAGCCCATTCCCGTCGGTGGAGAGGATTAGCTTGGCAATGGACACTTTGGCTCTCTCTACAGCCGTGCCACCGCTTGTTACCTCAAAGGTTACCGTGTAGGTAGGCACAGGTAGCAGTGTAACGTAGGCCTTGGACGTAATGGAGGTCACCTTCAGTATACCCTCGGCACTTTGGTAGCCTGCAAGCTTTACGGTGAAGGGGTAGTCATCTGCAGGGAGCATAAGGCTGGGGGTGCTGCCATTGGCATCGGTGATTAGCGTCTGCCCATGCAGGGTAACAGTGGCCCCCATGAGCCCAGCTCCGTCCTTATCCTGTACCACAATGGTAGCTGGGTAATCGTCATTTTTCGCGAAGACCGCCGTTACCACCATGCTCTCCATTACCCCGAGTTGGGTGTACACCGGGGTAGCTACTCCCCTGTCATCCCAGTAGAGGAATCGGTAGCCACTGGCTGGCACTGCGGTTACTGGCAGGGCATTACCCCCCGTGGAAACGAGCTGCTGCGCGATGGGATGCCCATCCTGCTGTACGGTGCCGCCCTCTGCGGGGAACGCCCTGTAGCTTACAAGCACCTGCCCGTCGGCTAGGAAGTGGGCGGTGTGCACCTCCTCGGTATATACGCCGTGCAGGACGGAGAGGGTGGGGGTGGTTAGCCCTGCATCCCAGTGGTTGAAGTGGAAGCCAGCCTTGGCCTTCGCCAGCACATCGTTTGCCCGGTCGCCCTGGTTCACCTCTTGCATGGCGATGTTCTCCTGGGTGCTGCCGGGTGGGGGTACGAGCCTGTCGAAAGTGCCAGCTCCTGCGGGTTCAGCTATGTACTTCACTTTGACCTTTGCGGTGCTGGCGGCCATTATCACGATGTTGTCCAGCTCCACAGCGTATGATGCTGCGCAGGCGTACCTCCAGCGAAACTGCACGTACCCCTTTCCGCCGAGCTGGAGTGCTGGTACGGTAACCTTTACGTTGGTAGGCCGGGGGTTAGACGCAAAGGTGTATAGGTCATGCCATCCCTCTTGGCCTACCTGCATCTGGAGCTTGAACTCGTCTGGTGCTAGCGTGTGCGAGGAGTAGACACATCCTACCACCATGTCGTTGCTCCATCCCTCTAGGGTGTAGCGGGGCGAGTAGAGGTAGGTCTCGGTTCGGGTGCCAGCTCCCATTCGGTAGCTATTGCCCACGGCGAAATAGCCTTCGTGCAGTAGGGGAAGGTCAGCCTGCGTGGTGTTGGCCACGAACCAGGGGTTGTGGGTCTTCCCAACGCTCCCGGTATACCAGTGCTCGCCGAGGGTACCCGTCTCGAAGTCGTTGGCATCGGGAAGGGTAATGTACTTGCCGAATAGGGCAGTTACCGTGAGGCTGTCGGTTACATTGTGGGCCGTATGCTTGGTGGTAAGCACCCCGTCGCTCCACCCGCGGAAGTAGTAGCCAGCCTCGGGTTCTACCTCCACCTCTTGGCCGTCGTTGCCATAGTTCACAGCTTGCTCCAGCAGCCCAGATTTCAGCTTGCCGCCCTTGGCCAGAGAGTACCGTAGCGTGAATCGTAAGGGGGTGAACTGCGCTTTCACCGCCCTGTCTTCGGTTAGAGCCTTATCTTGCCGAGGGTTATCCAGCACGTTATCGTCCCACCGGCTGAAGGAGTACCCCAGTTCGGGCACGGCCATTATTGGCTCGCCGTCAGTGTTGGGCGCGAGCTTTTGCACCGTTGGGCCTGCCAGGTAGCCACCAGCGCCATTCACGCTGTAGGTGAGGGTTACGGTTGCCGGGGCTAGGGCTACCGAAAGCTCGGCATCGCCCTTCAGCACGTTGAACGTCTTTTCTACAGTTGAGTAGCCCGCCTTGCCCACCACTATGGTGTACTTCCCGCAGGCGAGGTAGCCTACCGCTTGCCCTTGGTTTGTGGTGGTCGTTACCACGGTGGTATCGTTACCCTGTAAGAGTACGCTTGCGCCATCTAGCAGGGCGTTTCCAGCCCTTGCGGTTACCTGTATTCTCCAGCGGTCGGCCTGTTCTACCTCAAAGCTCCCGTCGGCCGGGGTGATCCGGTAGAGGGTATCGGTGTAGGCCTTGCTGGCATCGCCCTTCACGGTGTAGATACCCGCTGGCAGGGGTTGGGCTGTATTCACTGGGATGCCGTTGGCATCTTGCACAGTGAAGCATCCTTTGGCTAGGGGATTCTGCAGCAGGGCAGCGTCCAGGGGGTTCACTAGCCCATCGAACTCTATCCCGAGCGTGATAGGGTAGCCGACCCTGCATTGCATTCCCTTTACCCGTGCGGTGATGGCTTTGGGGCGCACGGTTATCTGCTTGGATATGGGCGATGTGGCCGCCCAGCCGCCCGCACTAGGCAGGCTCGCGGTGAGGGTGGTGGTGCCGGGTACGCCGATTGCCAGTTTGCCACTGGCGAGCGAGGCCACCTCGGGGTGGCTGCTGGTGGCGGAGATTTCCCCGCCTTGAGGTGTGGTTATCCCTGCATCCACAGGAGGGTCGCCGTAGGTGTATTCGGTCTGTGCCAGATTCCAGGTTAGGCTTTGCGCCTGGGCGAGCTCTACGGTGTAGTGCTTGCGGATGCCATTCTCGGCAACCACTGTAAGGAGCTGTGGATGTGATAGATCCACCTCGCTTATCCCGCTCTCGAGAGTAGCCCCATTCAGCTCTAGAGTGGCGAGGGCAGATACGGTGAAGGTCAACTTGCAGCGCTTGGGATCTTTGATCATTCCAGCGCTTGCGGGTACTCGGAGCACGCAGGTCTGCCCGGGATTGCTGAGCTCTATGGGGGCGGTAAGGCCAGTGTTGAACCTCGGTTCAAGGCTAAGCGAGAGTAGTTCGCAGGCCTTGGATTTGTCTTCCCTATAGGTGAGCTCTATCTCTTGGGTAAGGGGGTAGCCGAATGGTGAAGCGGAGGCCTTTAGCTTGATGGGTGTGCTGAAATCATAGGTGGTGGCATCGGTTACCTCGGCGCCGTTGTACTCTAGCGTTGCCATTGGCCAGGCCTTCACTATCTTCCCCTTCACGCCAACCTTCGGGGCGCCCTTGTCCAGCAGCACGGTGTAGGCATTGGGGGCAGATTGCTCGAGGCCGGCTTGCCCATCAAAGCGGAGGGTAGCCACCATGTTATCAGGTTTTTGCCATAGCCCGTTTGAGGGAGCGTTTATCCGTGCTGGGGTGGAGATGATATCGGCCATCATGCCTCCTGAGAGGCTCTTCCAGTTGCCTGGGCCCTCGTTAAAGGCAAACTCTGCCACGCAGTCCCTTGGGAGTGTGCCATCGGCCTTCCGCACGTAGGTGAATGGCTTGATTTCGCTTGCCTTGAGGGGGATATCGTAGGCTCTAAAGAGCTTGAGTTGCCCGGCGAATCGTGGGCAGAGGTAGAGTTCCTCCTTGCCGTTATCACCAAAGCTCGGGGCGGCCTTGGCCCCATTGCCACGGAGGGGTTGCTCTACCCCGTCGAGGAAGATCTGTACATTGCAGCTTGGGCCTCCGAATCCAGTTACGATGTCCTTCACCACCACCGTGAGATGATGCCATACCCCAGGCTTCACCACGTTGGCAGGGGTGTAGCGCAGCATTCGCCCGGCTATCACCACCGAGATCGAATTGTCTGGAATCCCAGCGCCTAGCCCGTAGGTGCAGTAGACCCAGTAGCCCTTACCGGCCATTAGCGTAGCGTACTGCGGCCTCTCGAGCCGGAAGACCAGCTCCGTGGTGAATTCATCGATGTACCGTTGCCCGAGCTTTTTGCCCACGCTGTGCACGGCAACCTTCTCATCAGGATTGGCTACCGTGTTGATGCTTAGCGCATAGAACCCATCGGATGCAGGCACTATGCAGTCTACAGAGGCCTCCTTCACGTTGTTCGCCTCCACGGGGTTACCCACCAGCTCTACCCGCACGGTGTGCCTGCCCGCAGCGCTGAAGTCGGCGCGCGTGGCCAGCGCTACCTGCTTAAAGCCAACGTAGGCTTGCAGGGCGTTAGCTCCAGAGAGGTCAATCTCCTCATTGGTAACGTTCCCATCTACGGTTACCTTTACCTGAAGCTTGCCGTCGTAGTCAACGTTTGAGAGGTTTGAGAGGGAGATCCGAATCTCTTGGTTATTGCTGAGGTTCTTGCCGCTTTGCCCAATGCTGAGGAAGGTAAGTCCGAGGTCGTTATGCCTCTCGTACAGCCCTTGGTGGAGTTCGAGGGCGAAATCTTGCAGGTCGCCCTTCGTGGGGGCAGCGCAGGGATTGCCCAGCTCGGCAGTGGCGCCTAGCATAAGGCGGGCGCGCTTAAGCCCGGCGGTTACTGATGGGGGTGTTAGCATGAATGCTACCGCTTGGGCATTGCCAGCGGCTAGGGGAACTAGGAGCCGTTCCTCGTCGAACTGTCCATTGCCATCCCAATCCACCCAGAGCGCCACGCTCCACCCATCGGGTATCTTGCCAAAGGGGGTTACCTTCAGCTCGTTGCGCGCCTCTTGGCTGTAGACCGCCGGGGGTGAACCGAGGGTATAGCGCATGGCACCAGTCTTGTCTTTCGGGAGCTGTACGGGGTGGTTGTAGGTCTCCACCATCTGTAGCTTTGTGTCGTCATCGGGCGTTGTTTTGGGCAGCTGCCCGGGGGTGCAGTATCGGTCGTATATGGCGTAGGTTTCCAGCTCGTTATCGCTGGCATCGGTATCATCGCCCTCCACGGTAACCTTGATGGGGATAGGGAGTGCAACAGGCACATTCACCTTGTGGTTTAGGGTTATGGTGTTCTCGCCAGGGGGGAGGTCCATCCACTCGGAGAACAGGTAGCCCTTCCTATCGAGTACACTTATGGCTGCGTGTTTCTGTACAGTATTCCAACGGTTTAGCACTTTAATGGTGATGGGTACCTCGCCCTCTTCACCCTCACCTATCTGGCTAGATACCACCTCGGTAATCGATAGCGGGTTCTTGCCCGGCACCATCTCTACCTCGGCTATCCACCCAGCGCTGGTATCGCCCTTCTTTGAGCTGAAGTGCAGCGTTATACCACCATCATCAGCCTCTGAGGTGTAGACTAGCGAGGGAAGGCCTGGTTTCACTCGTTCCCCAGTTAGGTAGTCCCGCTCTCTAATGCCGGCTAGCGACCGTAGGGTAGCGGGAGTCTTGACGGTGTATACCCGTAGCGAGGCGTTATCCTTCAGGATGTTGAACCGAATGAAACGAACCCGAACCCGCATGTGCGGATCGGCAGGGAGGAACTTGATGGTCGACTCCTGCTCGGGAGTGTAGTCCCTAAGCGCACCGCCGTTGTCGGTGAATATCATCCTGTCTTTCACCGTGTAGGTGAGCCGTGGATCCACCGCCACCCACCCATACGAAGGGGAGAATGCCATGTACGATGAGCCCATTGGCACCACGCGCCCCATGCTGTTCACCTGCCAGGCTAGCTCGGCATTCACCGTGGGGTTCAGCGGGGCTACCTCGCAGGTGAAGTGTACTGGTACGAGTTCGCCCAGCTGTTCACGGGTCGATAGGTCCACTTTAACCTCTACCACAGTGCGTTCCATGCCCTTGAGGAGTGGGATGGGAACTGACTTCACCCACTTGCCACGGGTGTAGATCTTGATTAGCAGGTTGGAGAGGTCCTTTACCCCTTGGTTCTCAAGCATCAGCTTAAAGGTTTCATCGCCTAAGTACGCCCCATCCTTCGGGGCATCTACAAGGGTTAGATGCACAGCCCTCTCGCGCGCCGGGCGCTCTATGGCTACGCGGGTTAGCCCGAGCACATCGTTGAATCCCTTCCCGCTGAACTCTATTACCAGCTTATGGTGCTGCCCGCCAGCTAGCCAGTAGTACCACTCCTGGCTGTAGCCAGTGCCCTGATGGACGGTCTTCCCATCGAGGCTGGTGAGGGTTTGGCTGCCATCGGCACCGCCCCTCACCCGCATGCGGGCCGTGCTGAGGTCGTTGGGATCGTCAGTATCCAGCACCCCAGATATGTGTAGCAGCGCGCTGTCAGTACGTGCAAGCATGGTGAGGTCGAGGTCGCACATGCTGATGCTCCCCATGTTCTTGCCATTCCTTGCCTCGTCAAAGTAATCGTCGGTGTTGAACCCTGGCATCGAAAGGCTATCGATAAGCCCGAGTGTGTTCGAACCCGCCGGTAATCCAGAGGCCGACTTGGTGATGTACTTCACCCGCATGTGTTCACCCGTCTTCACGTTGAAGTAGATTGGCGGGAGCCGCTCAAAGGTCGTCTCAAAGGGAAGGTCGTTTGCCGTAAGCACCACAGGCACAGCGTAGCTCGGGCTTACACCCTTTGCCCGCTTGCCGTATGAACCATTTGGAAGCTTTACGGCCACCGAGAATACAGGGCGCTCTACGCCAGCTAGCTTATCGGCGGGTACGAGGAATTCCGCCGCATCTGGAGTATTCGTTTCCCCGATCTTCTCAAAATCCCCATTCCTATCCGGATTTGCCAGCAGCACCGCGTAACCATGCACGGCAGCATCCACCTTTCCCCAGCTGAGTTTCCAACCCGTTACCCCGCACGTTGGCCTTTCTACTCTAAGCCCTGTGGCCCTAGGCGAAATGATGAACGGCTGGCTGCTCCTGGCCACTCGCCCCTTGGCATCGAATATCCTCACTAGGGCTGAGCTTGTAAGGGGGGCATCTGCCGGGATGGTGATGAGTGTATCGTAGCTCGGGCGCTCAACCCTCCCCAGCGGAATCCAGCTCTGGCCGTCGTTGTACGATAGCTCTACATCGTAGGGAGCCTCTACCCCCTCAAGGGCTAGGTAGGCCGTACCGCCTGGGAGGCATAGTGAACCCGCGGCTGGCGAAACCACCCGAGGCGCTGCCCGCTCCAAATACCAGGTAACCGTGTACTCCTGCTGCCCGTTGGTTACCACCTTCCCCTCTACGCTTACGGTTATCTGTCGGGAACTCCCAATTTCCGAGGCGTTTAGGGTTACCTGCTCCATGTTGTTGAGGCTGTCGGGCTGGCGTGTGGCGTTCTGCTCTACGCCCTCTGGACGGTGGTCGCATACCCAAGGCAGGTATTCAGTGGTGCCGACCAGCACCTTCAGGTTGAGGTCGTTCACCACAGCCCTGTCGCGGAATTTGTAGGCCTTGGCCACTGTGGGGTCAGTCCATACCAGCATCGCCCTGATGCCCGTGGTACCCTCGGGTATGGCTATGGTCAGTTCAGATTTCTTCCCCGCCTCTAGCGTGCCTGTGCTGTACCAACCATTCTCCACTGCTACCACGGCCTTCTCGGCATTCAGCACCCCATATCCGTACTGGAAATCGGGGCCTGGGCGCCCGGCATCGGTGGCGGTGTTGGCCAGCAGCCCGCGTAGTAGCACGCTGGGGATATTTTGCCCTTGGTGTAGCTGCGCGTAGCGTTCGGCCACCAGCGCGGCAGACCCCGTAACGCCCGGGCAGGCCATGCTCGTGCCGCTCATGCTCGCGTACCTATTTCCTGAGATGGTGCTCCACACATCCTCACCCTTAGCGCAGAGGGTAGGGGCTAGGCGACCGTCATCTTGAGGCCCCCAGCTGCTCCCGCTCTCCATGCGCCCATACCTGTCCAGTGCGCCCACCAGTATCACGTTCTTCGCCCGATTCCCCAGGGTGCCGTAGCCAGGCTTGCCGTAGAGTTCCCGCACCTTGGCCTGGCACGATTGCTGGTCGTTCCCCACGGCGAAAATGTGCGTGAGGGTGGGGTAGCGCTCCGCGAGACGGTCCATGTTGAGGTCGGTTTCCCGGTAGCCCAGCAGGTCTAGCTTATCGCACAGCCCGTTGAGCGCCAGGCCATAGGAGTTTTGCGTGAGGGTAATACCCCACTTCTCCTGGGCTATAGCCATCTCTTGGGGCACGGTGAGCCCGTTCTTCTGGGTGTTGAAGTTGTAGGTCCAAGCCTCCGCCTTGGGTGCCATCCCGCGCCCGTCGGGATCTAGGTATCCAGCCCCAAGCACCGTGCCCGTAACGTGCGAGCCGTGCTCGCTCACCACCTCGTACTCCTGCACGTGTACCCGTCCTCCGAAGTCCACATGCTGGCTTATGTTGGCATCCCAAATACCGATTTTCACGCCCTTACCTTCTAGCCCCCTGCCTCCAAGGGTGGCGGGAAGGCCGAGTAGGCTGGCGCGTCCCAGCATGCGGCTATCGTTGTTGAGCAGGGTGGGCGGCGGCGGGAACAGCCCCACCGAGAGCACCCAGGGGAGCCTTGCCACCTCCAGCGCGGCGGCAAGTGGCATTTCTGCGTAGGCGGCGCTGAAGGGTTCGGCTACCTCTACATTCCGCAGGCCAAGCCTCTGGAGCTGGGTGGCCACCTGCTGCGGGGTGGCGTTGCTTGCGTAGCGTATCACTACCAGCGCGGCGTTGTTCCCAGCGCGAGCGTAGTCGGGTATCTCGGTGCGCCCCGTTGCGCTGTTTGGGGTCTGTAGGGCGGAGCAGAGCTTCCACTCGGGGCGTATGGCTATGGCAGAGGTGAGCCGATTGCCCCTGCCGAGGTTCGGGAGGGTTGCCCCGTCGCGTATGAGGGCGTAGTAGGCATAGCCACCCACGTAAACGCCCAGCACTATACCCTGCGCGGCGAGCAGGGCGAACTCGCGGGCAGAGGGGAGTGCCGCCAGCTGGATGAGCGCATTGTGCTGCCCATTGAGGGGTTGCCCAAGGTGGCTGGCGCTAAAGAGCTGGGGTTGCTTCCCGCTCGTACTGCGGCTAGCGTGAATGGGCTGCTGCGCAATCTGATCTGGGATGAAACGGTAGCCGCCGAGTTCTACAGCCTGCTGGGCCACTAGGGACAGGGGGGCAAGCAGGATGGCCAAGAGGGGGAATAGTTTTATCGGGTGCATATGGAGTAAGGTTAGGATTCTAGCCGAAATACAACGGAGGAAGGCAGGTAAAAACGCCCGCAAGGTAGCAAAATATTTTCAGATTGAGACCTCAGCAAAACCCACCCGAACCACCCTCGGAGTGCTGCACGGTGATCATGTTCAGCATTCCCCAGCCAAGAGGCTGTTTTAGGCGCACCTGCGCCGTACCTTCGCCGTACCTCCTCTAGTGCATCTTCGGATTTCGTAGCGAAATCCGAAGATGCACTAGAGGAGGTACGGCGAAGGTACGGCGAAGGTACGGGGTTGGTATGGTGATGATGCAGGCGAGTGGCGGGTATAGGGAAAGGGGCGAAAGGCGTGAAAAAGCTGGGTCATTGCCGCCCCCAGATGGGCGTTTTTCCCCGATCTATAGCCCTTAGGGCAAAGGCTGCTATTTTATGCAGTTGCGCTATCCCTTCTGTAGGGCGAAGAGGCTTACCGCATTGCGCATTAGCATTTTTCTGTATTCCTGGGGCGGCGCAGTAGGATTTTCGGATAGAAGGGCAATTTTCAGGTTCTGCGGCCTGATAATCATTAGCTTGGTGTGGAGGGTAGAAAAATTTTCACAAATTACCTACACAAGGCTAGGGATTTATACTTAACTTTGCGTCCGAAAATGCAACTTGTTATAACGACTTGTGAATTAAGCCCGTAATGAGTAAAAAGCGATGAAACTTAGAGCTAGAATGTTCCTGATACTGGTGGGCTGCTCGGTGCTGGCCTATGGGCTGGTCTTCACCCTGCTTATCTACCTGGTGCAGCGCAACGATGTGGAGCGTGGGCGCGAGCATGCCAAAGTGCTTTCCACCAAGAGCGCGGAGATGCTCAGCAGCCAGCTAGGCCAGCATTTGGCCGTTACCCAGGCGTTGGCCAGCACTTTTAGCGCCGAGCTGGCGAGGGCGCAGGATTTCGATTCTTTTGTCGCCACGGTGAATACGGGGGTACAGGGTGCGGCACGCTCATTCCCCGGGCTCATTTCGCTCTACACCCAGTGGGATCTTGCGCTGTGCGATTCTGGGCATAAAGGGCGCCTTCGCAATACCTTCTACTGGCAGGGGCAGGCGCTGCGCTATAAGCAGGATACCGCGGACTTCAACTTCACTACGCCCGGCACGCTGTGGATAGGGCGCGTGGCGGATCACAATGCGATTATGGAACCCTACTACGATAGGGTGGTTTACAACGATGAGCGGGTGTACGAGACCAGCATCCTCTCACCCGTGGTGCTGGGCGGCAAGCTGGCGGGGCTGGTGGGGTGCGACGTGGAGCTGACGAGCCTGAACCAGAGCGTAAGGCAGCTTAAGCCATCGGAGCATGGCTACGCCTGCCTTATTTCGTATGGGGGATTGCTGGTGGCGCACCCAGATAGCACCAAGATCAACACCTCAATAGAGCATACCCAGTTCGGCAAGCTCGGCGCCGATGAGGTGCTGGGACGGGTGCGGAATGGCGAATCGTTTGAGCTGCAGATGACTAGCCCCGATACGGGCGAGGAGCTCTGGGCAGTGTTCCGCCCGGTGCAGCTAGAGAACACCCCGGGCGCGTGGTCGCTCTGCTTTGTAACCCCGGTGTCTGATCTCTACCAGCACGCCCGGCAGCTGCTGCTAGTGCTAGTGGTGCTAGGACTGGTGGGGCTTGTGGCCATGACGGTGGTAACGGGATCGCTGGCAGACCGTATAACGCGGCGCGTGAAGCGCGGGGTACAGTTTGCCGAGGCCATAGGCGAGGGCGATCTGAACGGGCAGCTCACCGAGCGTTCATCAGATGAGCTCGGGATACTCGCACGCACTCTTACGGAGATGACGCGCAAGCTCAGCCGTATATTCCACGGCATTCGGGATGCTTCGGATATGATAACGCAGGGCGGCAACACGCTGGATACCAGTGCGCACGGGCTTAAAAATTCTTCGGCAGTGCTGGTAGAGGCCGCTGCGGAGATGCGCGATGCCGTGGAGCGGGTGGCTACCTCTATAGATTCAAGCAACGATTCTGCCCAGGCGGCTAAAATAGTGGTGGACAATGTGGTTCGCCTTATCCACGAGGGGGATAGCACCTCGCAGCGCGCCACGGAGGTTATGCAGGATGTGGCCAAGCGCATACGGGTGGTGGATACCATAGCCACCCAAACCAACATCCTAGCGCTGAATGCCGCGGTGGAGGCTGCGCGTGCTGGGGAGCATGGGAGGGGCTTTAGCGTGGTGGCTAGCGAGGTGCGCAAGCTCGCGGAGCGCTCTAAGCTGGCGGCTGCCGAGATTGTGCAGCTCACGCAGACGAGCCTGGGGATAGTGGAGGAGGTGCGGGCCTCTATGGCAACTTTGGCCCAGGAGATTACCGTGGCCGCAGACAAGGCCGAGACCATTGCGCTGGCCAATATCCGCCAGCAGGTGGAGGCCGATAGGATTCGTACTTCGGTATCGCAGCTCGGCGATGTGAGCCATGAGACCGATGCCTCCTCAGCTCAGATCCTCGAGTGTTCTGACCAGCTACAGGCGCTGGCCAAGGACCTGCAGCAACTAATAGCCTGGTGCAAGGTGGGGTAGGGTAGGGAAATTTGAATTGGCGATTTGATTCCTTCGGGTGACGGCGAGTCTCATAGGGATCTTGGAAGGGGAGGAGCTGTAGGGACGGGCCGAGAGTTGCCCGCCCCCCCCACCACCCGCGAGATCCTTCTCTTCCCGTGCTGCATCGTTTAAATCGGCGTTGCAGAGGTCTTGGAAGGTATGCGCTTATGGTGGCGTGGAGGGGAGATGGGCGGGGGAATCTTCGCGGTTTTCGCGAAGATTTCCCCGCCCTCTGCCCATCAACGGTTGGCGCGGGTGCGTTTGTAGCGACGTGGCGTGCCGCGTCGCGATTCTAAGCGTGCTGCACCCGGTTATTAATGCCGCATCGCGGTTCTAAGCGAGCCACATCGTTTCTGTGGGTTTTACGGAGGGTTCGGTACATAACGAGAGATGGGGCAGCCCGGCTGGGCTGCCCCATCTCTCGTTTCGCAGGGTGGATATCAGGCTGTGCCTATTCCTACTGCTTCACCACCCGCAGCGTGCGGGTTTCGCCCTGGGCCTTCAGCACCACTACGTAGAGCCCCGCGGGCAGCTCGCTGAGTTGCAGCACTGCGCGGGAATCCCCCCGGAGCGCCTGGGTGTAAACCACCGCCCCTGTGGCATCTAGGATGGCCACCGTCTCGGCCTCCGCCACGCCCGTGAGCGTGAGCTCTCCGCGGAATGGGTTCGGCATGGCCTGGGCATCGGCCAGCAGGCTACCCTTACCCACGGCATCCACATATCGCTCCAGCTTGATGGTAAGCTCTACCGGAGCGTTGGCCACCGTGAAGCGACCCTCGGCGCGCTTGTAGCCCGTTTTCCGGGTCGAGTACTCGTAGTTGCCGTTCTTGAGTCGGAATTCTACCTGTCCCTTTGCGTTGCTGATCTTGGTATCGTTGCCAACCGTTACGAGAACACCACTAAGGGGAGTAGTGCCCTCCAGCACCGTCAGGGTAACAGGGTAGGTTCTATTGGCGGGGTCATCCTTCTCGAGTACCACATCCACCGAGAGCGTAGCGCCATACACCTTAATATGCCCAGTGACTTCGAAGTAGCCAGCTTTGTATACCGAGTAGGCGTACTCGCCATTTTTGAGCATGAGGGTAATCTGCCCGTTGGCGTCGGTGTTTTGGGTAGTCTCTCCCACCTTTACGGCAACGTCGGCTACGGGGGTCGTTCCATACTTCACCGTGAAGGTGATGGGGTAACGTACTGGTGTAAGGGTAACGCTCTGGTTACTAGCTTCCGTCACTACAAAATCAGCAACCGCTACAGGGATGTAGTGCGGGCACTCTACGCGATACCCGTAGATACCTTTGACGAGTTGGAACTTCACCACACCATCCGCACCGCTAGTGGCAGAGCTACCTGCAATGCTCAATGTTGCATCCTTCACAGGGGTGCCCTCGGTGTCGGTTATCGTAAAGACGACCTCTACCCTTAGGGTTACGTTTGTCACCAGAGGGAAGGTGCTTGCCTTTACTTTACCTGTGGCTGCTACATAGCCCGCGAGCTCTACGGTGTAGTCATATTCGCCCTCTTCAAGGGCAATGGTGGCGATACCGTCAGCATCGGTGGTTGCGCTTTCCCCATTTACGGAGACTTTTGCACCCACAACGGGGGAGGTGCCATCGGTTACCAAGAATTTGGCAGACGCCTTGACAATCGCCTCAAAGTTGGCGGTTAGGGTGGAGTTTTTGTCTACAGCCGTAAGTTGGGTGGTTTTCTCAGTGCTGCCGTTACTCCAGTTCAAGAATCGGTAGCCGGTATTTGGGGTGGCGGTCACGGTTTTCCCGTCTTTCCCCTTTTCCACCTGTTCCTTTGCGATGGGGTTTCCGTCAGCATCTTTGATAGTACCAGCATCAGAAGGTACTACGCGGTAGGTGAGTTCTACCTTGCCATCCTCCACGAAGTAGGCCGTGAAGGTTTGGTCCTCGAATACGGGCCGTTTAATCTCTAGCACCTCATTTGTCTCGCCAGTGCTCCAACGAAGGAAGGTGTAGTTCGCATTGGGAGAAACGGTAACCTTATCGAGGGTCTGCCCTTGATTCACCTCCTGCTCGGTAATGGGGGTTACGCCCAGCTTCTTGAATACGCCAGCGCCATCAGGATCAGCCACATACTTCACCTTGAGCTTGGCGGTCGATTTCTTGGCGATAACGATGTTGTCGAGCATGGCATAGACTGCATTCTTGTCGCTGTAGGTCCAGCGGAACTGGATATTCTTCTTGCCGGCGAGGGCAGAGTTGGGCACGGTCTTTAGCGCTGGGTAGGTTGGGAGGACTTTAGAGGCAATACTCCCGTCAAGTTTAACCCAATCGCCTGCGTCTACTCTATACTCCAGCGAGAATTTGGCGGTAGTAGACTCCCAGGTGCTGACGAAGATGTACCCGAACGAGACGACAAGATCATCGGTGCTACCGTCGAGGCGAAGCCCTGGGGAATAGAGGGTTCCAGTGGCGATCTTATTGCCAGAATTGGCACTGGTGGCAATGGCAAAGTACCCATCTTTCATCGAGCGATTTTCGCTCTGTAGCACATTGGTAACGTCCCAAGTAATGGGGAAATCGCCGGAGCCGAGGGTATACCATCCATTGGTCAGGTCTCCAGCCTCAAAGTCGTTGATGTGCATAATCGGCTGCAGGGGCGCAAAGAGGGCCTTCACCGTAATATTGCCCTTTACGTGCTCTTCCTTGCGGGTGGCGGCATCATTGCCATCGCTCCAGCACTTGAAGAAGTAGCCATCTTTAGCCCTGACTGTTACTTCCGTGCCGCTGCCGTCGTAGGCAATATTGGATTGTATGGCCGTCCCCGTTCCAAGCATTCCGCCTTCCTCTATCTCGTAGGTGATGGTGAAGGTGGCGGGCTCGAACAGGGCTTCGGCAGTTATGGGCGCCTGTACGTTGGTGTCTACGCGCGGATTGTCTGTCCGTCCATCGCTCCACTTGGTGAATACGAAGCCGGGTTTTGCCACGGCCTCTATCCGTTCGCCGTCGGCACCCTTAGCCACCCGTTGGGTCGGATGGCCCACTAGGATTCCATTGGCGCCCACGGTGTAGGTGAGGGTGATGTCTGCCTTGCGAAGGGTGATATCACGCATTACCGTTACGCCCGTGGAGAGATTTACAGTGGCCAATTCCGTCGTGTACCCCGCCTTGGCTATGGTGAAGGTGTAGTCCTGCGCACGCGCGGGGAGATAGTAATTTGCCGTGCCTGTAGCATCGGTTTTCACCACACCACCGTCCAGTATCACAGAGACATCGGCCAACGGTAGGGCTTCGGAATCCTTTACGGTGAAGGCTACCTGCCAGAGGTCGCCCTGCACCACTTGGACCTGCCCATCAAGCGGCGTTACGGTGTAGAGGTCATTCTGCCAAAGCACCCCAGTTTGGGCTTTGGCAGTATAGACCCCAACAGGGAGAATGCCCTTTGCATCCATTTCCTGCCCTTCGGCATTTAGGATCTTATAGACGCCTAGCTGATAGGGATCTGGCAGCTGCTTGGCATCCTCTGGTTTCACCAGCGTTGCGAAGTCGAAGGTTGGCGGTAGCTGGTCGCCGAAAGTAACCGCATCTGCCCGAGGGGTTGCCGTAATGCTCCGGCGAGTAACTGCAATACGTTTCGATACGTTTTCAGCCTTGGCGTAGATTCCTCCGCCGCTCTGCATTGCGGTGATAGTAGCCTCCCCGGGTACTCCAATCACCAGATTACCGTTGCTTACGGTGGCGACAGAGGCATTGTCAGAGACGAATGCCACGGGTAGATTTGAATTGCACGAGGCCTCTAGGGCGATGGGGGCATCACCATAGGTTGCAGTGCTATTGGCCAATGTCCAGACGATAGATTGGGGAATTGCTATCCGCAGGCCATAGAGCTTGGTTTTCCCATTAGCCGCTACTACGGTCAGGATGGTGGGTTCTGAGAGGTCGATTTCTGTGCTGCGCTTAGCGATCTCGCGCCCATTGTGAAGCAGTTTTGCACCAGCCGATACCGTAAAGTCAATCTTTACCTTTGAGGGTGTTGTAAGCACTCCATCTTCTGCGGCTAGGGTTATGACATTGGACTGTGTAATGGGGGCAACCGCTACATCCCGTTTTAGCCCAGGATTATCCTCTTGCTTTAGGGTAAGGCTCAGTAGCTCGCACGCAGGCGAACCGTCTTCTGCATAGGAGAGCCGAATCTCCTGCCTAAAATCGCTCTTGCCAAAGAGAGAGGCCTCTCCCTTTACCACCACCTCGTCAGTGAAGTTATACTGGGTGCTTTCCGTTACCTCGTTGCCCTTATAGGTCAGTTTTACAGCAGGCCATAGCTTCTGGATGCTACCCGTAATTCCATCTCGTGGGGTCCCATTCTCAAAGAGAACTTCGTAATGGCCGTCGGGCTTGAGTGTTGATTTCACCTGCTTATCAAAGTGGAAATCCCCAATGAGATCGCCCACTTTCTTCCATATTCCATCCGCGCTGGTTATCCGTTCATCGCTTTTTGTCGTGATAGTGGCGAAGTCGTTACCAGAGGCCGCAAGAGCATTGTCAGTGCCCTCGTCAAATGAGAATTCGGCAAAACAGCCAGCAGGTAGGGTCCCAGCACCGTCGCGAAGATAGGCAAAGCTCCCTTGCGCAATCTCGGCCTCGGTAAGCTCTTTTTCCCACGCACGGAAGAGCTTTAATCCGCCATTGAGTTCTGTTGCGAGGTTTAGGATCTTCTTCGTCCCGGTGCCAAAGGAGGGCGCATCCTTCCTGTTGTAGGATTCTAGCTCGGTGGGCTTCCCGTCGAGGAAGAGGAGAACCTTGCAGGAGCCAGAGTAGAAGCCATATTGAATCTCTTTGAACACCAAAGCCATGTGATGCCATACCCCAGGGGTAAGGGAGTTCTTCTTGCTCACCTCGAGCATGGAGTTGCCCACTTGGATGCCTATTGCATTGTCTGGTATTGAGCCCTGCATGTGGTAGGTGGTTGCCACTAAGAGCCCCGGTGCCACCATAAGCTTGCCGAACTGCGGCTTCTCTACCCTGAATATCATCTCGACCGTCCATGACTTTGAGCTGTTGGTAAGCGAAGCCAGCTTATCGGCCACCGTGGGCACAGCGACATGCTCGTTGCCCTCTGAGAGGCTTTGCATAGCTAGGTAGTATGGGCCATCATTCTTTGGGATGCGGGTCCAGATCGTCTGCTCCTTAACGTTGTTTTCGGGATTCTTATCCGCGGGGTCTGAGATGGTAACCTTCACGGTGTGCTTGCCTACGGTGGTGTAGTCTACTTTGGTTGTGAGCGTGAAATCTTTGATGCCGGTGTAAGCCTTGAGGGGATTGGCGGTGAAATCGAGTTCTTCCGCCGTTTTTTCCACACCATCTAGAGAGACCTGAACCTTCAGCTTTCCCTGATAGTCGGCATTTGAAAGGTTGGCGATTTTTACCTTAATGCTCTGCCCGCTTTTGGGGTTGCCAGATTGCCCCGCGTCCATGTAGCTAAGCTGCAGGTCGCCCTTGTGGGCAAACTCCCCGCTTTTCAGCTCTATCAGGCAGTCTTGCACATCGCCAATGGTTGGGGCAGTGCAAGCATCGGCTATCTCAGATTTCTGCGCAGCGATTATTCTCATTCGCTTAATGCCAGGGGTAGCTGCAGAGGGGTCTATTTTTAGCGTTGCCGCCTTGTCATAGCCATTCTCCAGCTTTACCATCAGCCTTTCGCTGTCGGCGAACTTCCCGTCATTATTCCAGTCTACCCAAGCGGCCAGGGCGAGTTCCTCAAGGCTCGAAGTTAGCCCCCTGGTCCGGAATTCAAAGGAGGCCTCCCCATCCCCCTTGTAGATGAGTATCGGATTCTCCAGCGAGTATTGGACGATCCCGTTGCCAGATTTCATGGCGTAGGTACGGTAATCATTCACCTTGATAGATGAAACGTGGAGCTTCCTCGGCTTTGCTATCAGCCCGGGTACGCAGTAGCGGTCATACACAGCCCAGCTGGGCAGAACATTATCGCTGGCATCATCATCATCGCCCATCACGATCGCTTTGATCTGCTCTGGGGCTGCCGCCTTTAGCTTCAGCTTGGTGTTCAAGGTAAAGGTGTGCTCGCCCTGGGGTATGGTTACGGTTTCCTCAAAGCTTTCAGCAAAATCCTTCCCGTGGAGTACACGAATCACAGCCCCCGTTTGCTCCGTGGGCCAGCTATTGTTCACTGTAACCTTTACGGGGACCTCGGCTTCGGGAGCTGTGCCAGTTGCTATGGCCTCTACTCTCGTAAGGCTCAGAGGATTTCTCCCAGGCACAAGGTCTACTTCGGCCACCCAGCCCTCCGCGCTGCTGCCAGCAGTCGACTCAAAATAAAGCGTAACTCCTCCATCTTGAGCCTCAGACACGTAGACCTTGGGGGTGGGCAATTCGCCAATTAGCACATCGCGGAGCACAACATGCTCAAATGATAGGCTGGCAGGGACATCGGAGGTTACCACTGCAAGGGCCGCAGCATCGGGCTGTAGCTTGAAACGCAGGAACTTTACCCGAACCTTCAGCTGGGGGTCGCCTGGTAGGAACTTCAGGGTTGCGGACTCCCCTCCCTTGTGGTTGCCATAGTAGCCGCCATTGTCAGTGAATAGCAGCTTCTTCTTCACCACGAAGGTCATGTTCGGGTCTTTAGGTTGAGGTCCTAGCCAGGTATCTACAACCCCTGTAGAAGGCATGGCGAACACCCCGCCCATATTATTCACCGTGTGTTCGGCACGCCCATTGACGGCGGGGTTGGCCGGATCTACTACGCACTCGAAGACCACGGGAATCAGCTCCCCGAGGAATTCTGCGGTTGAGAGGTCGAGCTGCATGTCAAACCTCTTGTACTCTAGCGCATTTAGAGTCTCTATGGGGTAAGAGCCGACCCACTTCCCGCGGACATAAGCCTTCACCAAGAGATTCTCTAGCGTAGAGACACTTAGGTTCTTCAGCCCAAGGGTGAATTTCCCATTCTGCATCTGCACGCTATCGTTTGGTGTCCCCAGTATGGCTAGAGTTACCGAGGGTTCGGTAGCTATGCGTTCCACCGCAATTTCGCCCAGGAGCAACCCGTCTTTTTGCCCTTTTCCCGCAAAGACGATCTCTAGCTTGTGGTGCACCCCGCCAGCCAGCTTAAAGTACCAATCCTGGTTGGTACCGCTCGCCTGGTGTACGGTTTTCCCCTCAAGGTCGGCCAGGAGCTGCCCGTTATCTTTCACCTGCATACGGGCAGTGCCTAATTCGCTTTCTTTCGCAGTAATCAGCTGCCCAAAGATGTGCAGTAGGACATTCTCAGAGGTAGAGAACCCTGTGAGGTCGAGATCGCACATGGTGAGATGCCCCATGTTCTTTGCGTTCTTCGCCTCATTGAAGTAATTCGTCTCGTCAAAGTCGTCCAGATTCTTGGACACCAGAACGCTCAGAATATTTGAACCGGGCGCGTAGGGTAGCACCTGTTTCATGATGTAGGAAGCCTGCACATTCTCACCCATAGCTGGGGTAAAGTAGCGCGAGGGCCACTGCACGAAATTCTCTCTGAAGGGAAGGGTGTTTGCGGAGATTATCGCAGGAACGGAGCGTTCTGCAATTACGCCAAGCGCGCGTTTCCCGTAGCCGTTACCGTTGGGCAGGCGAATGGCCACGCTCAGCACGGGCTGTTCGATCCCCTTGAGGGCATCTTCTGGAATATCGAACTCCGTCTTGTCTGCAGCATCGGTGTGTCCTGCAGAGGTGAATTCACCCTTTATTGGGTCGCCCACCAGCACCTCGTAGCCGTTTGCCGCAAGGTCATTTTTCTTCCAGCTGAGCCTCCAGCCGCTCAGCGAGCAGGGGGAAGTGGCAAGCTTGAGATCCTCCACACGGGGCGCAATGGCGAATGGGTAGGGGCTGACGGCAACCCGTCCGTCTGAACCCGTTACCCGAACTAGAGCTGCGTCGGTTACGGGGGCATCGGCGGGGAGCGTGAAGTAGCCCTGTTGGACGGGCTTTTCTACCCGCACTACCTGTATGAACTCCTTTCCCCCATCGTAGCTGAGCTCTACCGAGTAGGGCGGTTTTACATTCTCAAGAGCTAGGTAGGCCAATTCGCCGGGCAGTAGCTTAGCACCGAAGGTCGGGGCAAGGATTCGCGGCATCTCATCATACTCATACCACCAGGTAAGGGTGTAGCGCTGAGGCCCTGTTGGAACTTCGCGTCCTACCACCGAAATGGTAACAGACTCACGCCCGCCCAGCTCAGAGGCGTTTAGGGTTACCTGCTCTATGTTGTTCAGCGTATCTTTAGCGCGGGTGGCATCGTCGGTTACATGCCCTTTGAGCGCTTTGCACACCCACGGGAGGTAGTCATTAGCACCTGCTTTCAGGCTGAGGTCGAGGTCATTTATTAGCACCCGATCACCCCACTGGGTGGTGCGCATGGCGGCAGGGTCATTCCATACGAGCATCACGCGGAGCCCGGTACAGCCAGAGGGAACGGGAATGGTGTGTAGCTTGCTTTGGGCATTCGTCAGCGAATCGTGCAGGTAGAGGTGTTGCTCAATCGCCTTTACAGCCCGCTCGGCGTTCATGATTCCGTAGCCGTACATGAAGTCTGGCCCAGGCCGTCCAGCATCGGTAGCAGTATTGGCTAGCAAGGCTCTTAGTAGGTCGCTGCGGATTTCCCTTCCTTGGTTCAGCTGTGAGTAGCGTTCGCTTACGAGAGCTGCCGTACCCGTTACCGTAGGGGTAGCCATGCTAGTGCCATCCATGCCTTGGTACGAGTTCCCGGGTTTTACGCTCCATACATCTACCCCCTTAGCGCAGACGGTGGGGAACATACGCCCGTCGTCCTGTGGGCCGCGGCTGCTGAAGCTGGCCAACCCGCCGCCATCGGAGACCGCACCCACGTATATAGAGTTTTTCGCCCGGGTAACCGCAGAACCGTAGCCCGCAACGCCCCATATCTCCCTAAGGTTCTCTGAGCAGTACGACCCGTCGTTCCCAGCTGCGAATACGTGGGTTAGGGTGGGGAAGTAGTTTGTGAGAAGGTCAAGATTCAGGTCGCTTTGCATGTAGCCTAGCTCCTTGATCCTTGCGCATATCCTGCGAACCGAGATGCCGTAGCTGTTCTGCGTGAGGGTGATGCCGAAAGACCTCCGTGCATTGAGCATCTCAGCCTGATTGCTGAGGCCATTAGAACCTGTATTGAAATTGTAGGTCCAAGCTTCAGCCCTGGGTGCCATGCCTTTAGCATCAGGATCTAGCAGCCCCGAGCCCAGTACAGTCCCAGCCACGTGGGCGCCGTGCTCGCTCTCCGTTTCGTACTCCTGTACGTGTATCCGATTGCCAAAGTCGATATGCCCGGTAACATTGCCATCCCAGATCCCGATGTGGATGCCCTGTCCCTGTAGCCCGCGTCCGCCGAAAGTTGCAGGCTGCGAGAGTAGGTCTGCCCGTCCGAGGATTCGCCCTGTAACGTTGCTTATTTCCGCTGCAGGGGGTTGTAGCGCAACGGCGAGTACCCACGGTAGCTCGGCTACGTGGGTAGCCTCCTTGAGGGGCATTATGGCGTAGGCAGCCCTGAAGAACTCATCAATCTGCACGTCGCGAAGGTGTAGATTGATGAGGCTCTGCCTTACCACTGCTGGCGTGGCATTTTCCGCATAGCGCACCACTACCTTAGCGCAGTTTGGCGAGGTAGCGGCGTAATCGGGGATCTCACCGCGCTGGAGTGCCGCATCCAGTTTCCACTCTGGGCGAACGGCCACTAGGGAAATAACCTGCGATGCGCGCGCCAGGGCTTTTATGTCGATTTCAGGTTTCACGAGCGCCCAGTAGGCGTTCCCGCCTAGGTAGTCGCCGAGCCGGATTCCTTGCCGGGCCAGCTGCTGGCGTTGCTCTGGTGAAGGGATGGAGCGTAGCTGTACTAGCGCATTGCACTGCCCATTCGTGGCGATTAATCCGCTGGACAGCTGCGGAGAGCCGCTTCTGCTCTGTGCCGATAGCGTACTCTGCGCTACATTCTGCTCGGGTATAAAGCGGTGTCCGCCTAGGCGTACTGTGCGCTGCGCATGTAGCAGTGTCGGAATCAGCACCAGCAATCCCATTAGCAATAGAAATCCTCGTCGTCTCATGAGCCTACTGTTGATTTTTGGTTAGCGAAACGATATGAACAAAAACGACCGCAATATACAAATTTCCTGCAAGCGAACACCCCATTTTACGGTTAGAAGGGGCTATATCTGCGACATCAGCCACCCCAACATCCCATCCAGTTTCCGCCCAATTCCCATTTTCCAACGGACGATAGATGCTGGATTCTTGCCTCGTTTTGCCAGGGAGTTTTTTTGTCTAGGGCTAAGGGGAGATAGATTCACAGTGGGGCTTTTTCGGCGAAGGCGAAATGGCTACACTCGACAGATTGGCAGTTCAGATGCAAGCGAACTGGAAATGTTTAGTTAATGGTACGAATATTCGGAGGAAGTTGAATGTAGGCGGGTTTCTTTTGAAGGCTTTGTTTGGATAATAAAACAAACAAGCAGTACCTTTGTGGCTGGTAGAGGACAGGTATTATTGCTACCTAAGGAGATGTGTGGGTCTATCCACAACCGTTCCGAGGATAAAACTTTTACTAGTTAAGGGCTCTCATAGTGATTGAGAGCTCTTTTTTATGTGCACGCAAACGGGATATCCGTCGGTGGATATCACAAATCACATACATCTGATGAATGAAAAGCACAAATTTCAACTATTCGAATTCGCCTACTTCCCAAAATATGAAGAGGCGATTCGAAATTTGGCAGAAAATCTTGCCGATCCAGAAACTAGGGATTTCTCAGATGCTACACAAAAGAAATATCCAATACTCAAGAACTATCTGGAGCATACATTCTGAAAGCTTAAAATCGAAAAGAAAATTGCCTATATGCGTGATAGCGTTCATGCCTGTTTCAACACAGGGTTAGTCACAAGGCTGCTGGAGCCTATTTTTGCATTGTTTGAGATTAATCGCAACACGCAAATTGCAGAAAAAACGCATTAACCATACTGTTTCAAGGGGTTTCTACAAAAGAGTAATGCACAGTTTTTAAGAGCATTCCCTAATAATCATCCAGATATTGCAGACTATTTTCAAAACCCAGCGGCTCTAATCTTCAATCCCCGACATGAGCTAATTCCACAAATCGGGCACATTATTCAAGACAATCGTGATCGATTTCCAAAGCATATTAGGGATCTACAGTATGATGAAATTCTTCGTCAGCTAGAAGTTGCTATCGAAGAGGTGAAAAAGAGAATCAGGACAAACTATACTTTGGCCGTCCCACAATTTTTTAATAACCAAATCCAATTACTTCTTCCTCTTAACCTGACACCAGGATCGCCTAATCCAGATCTGGCGTTGGTAACCCACAAAATTAGCGATGATTCTTATACGGCGCGGACGTGCCTTACTCTAAAAATGGCCTATAATTAATAGTTAAACCCCAAAGTTCGTGGTTGAAGCCCTAGGAGGGCTATATCTAGTTACAATACGGTATCTACTGGCGATCCTATTTGGCCAATCGCCCGAAAACCACTACCTTTGCCCCGCCTGAAGGAAAAGAGGAATCTTCATGGATGCGCAGCAGGTAGAGGCTCTCAGTTATACCCAGGCTCTGCAGGCCTTGGACGATATAGTAGCACAGCTGGAGGAGGGCAAGGTGGATTTTGATAGTATTAACCCCATGGTGCAGGAGGCGGATCTGCTGCTGCGCCACTGCCAGGCTCTGCTCACAGGTACGCAGCGCGATGTGGACACCATCGCTGCACAGTGGAAGGTTCTGCTAGAGGGTGACCCTGAGCAGACGGATTGATAGAACTTTGGCAGGGCGGATGGTTGTACCGTTCCGTCTTTTATTTTTTGCAAATATTCAGCGTGATGTCTCCAAAATCATACCGCCGGCTCGATCTTGTGGCGGGCTGGATTCTGTTCATTATCGCCTCGGCAGTTTACCTGCTTACCATGGAGCCAACCGCGAGCTTCTGGGATTGCGGCGAATTCATTGCCTGCGCCGATAAGCTCATAGTGGGGCATCCCCCGGGCGCACCGTTCTTCATGCTGATCATGCGCATGTTCACCATGCTTGCGCCTACGCCCGAGCTGGTGGGGGTGTTTGCCAATAGCATGTCTGCCCTCGCGAGCGGGGCTACCATCATGTTCCTCTACTGGTCAATAGCCTATTTTGCCCGGCGCATGGTGGTTACCAATCCCGAGGAACAACCCTCGCTGTGGCAGACAATCCTAATCATGTCGGCCAGTGCCATTGGTGCGCTCTGCTACACATTTACTGACACCTTCTGGTTCTCAGCCGTGGAGGGTGAGGTCTATGCGCTCTCATCGCTCTTTACTGCGCTGGTATTCTGGGCTATACTCAAGTGGGAGCATGAGGCAGGGCAGCCGCGGGCGCGCAGGTGGATAGTACTCATTGCCCTGCTCATGGGGCTCTCCATTGGGGTGCACCTGCTCAATCTGCTGGCTATACCCGCTATCGTGCTGGTTTACTATTTCAAGCTCTATAAGTTCAGCTGGTGGGGATTGGTTAAGGCGCTAGCCATAGGGGCTGTGCTGCTGCTCACTACGCTCTACGGGGTTATACAGGGGCTGGTGATGCTGGCGGCGCAGTTCGAGCTGCTCTTTGTGAACGGATTCCACCTCCCCTACCTTACCGGGGCGGCCTTCTTCTTTGCCGCCCTAGTGGTTGGGTTGATTATCGGTATATGGAAAACCCGCCAACGGGGGGCTACCATGGCCAACCTCCTCCTCACCTGCGCTGCCATGCTCTTGCTGGGCTATAGTAGCTATGCTGTGATCCTCATTCGGTCGCTGGCCAATCCTACTCTCGACCAGAATGGGGTAGATAACATGTTCTCGCTCCGCTCCTACCTGAACCGTGAACAGTATGGTGATCGGCCACTCCTCTCTGGCCCCTACTACAATGCGCCTGTAGTTGACTACAAGGATGGTGCCCCCACTTATGCCCCCCGCGATGGGAAGTATAAGGTGGTGAATAGCAAAACAGACATCATCTACGATTCCCGTTTCACCACCATATTCCCCCGCATGTGGAGCAGGGATAATATCCACGTGCAGGGTTACAAGAGCTGGGTGAATATCAAGGGGCGTCCCATTGCCGTAACAGGACGGGACGGCAAGCAGGAGACCATCAACGTTCCCACGTTCGGGGAAAATCTTGCGTTTTTCTTCTCCTACCAAGTAGGTTTTATGTACTGGCGCTACTTCATGTGGAACTTCAGCGGGCGGCAGAACGACTACCAGGGCTATGGGCATGATGCCCTCCGTGGGAACTGGATCTCTGGGATTCCGTTTATAGACGATACCCGCCTAGGCCCTCAGGATCAGCTCCCCGAACCCTACCGTAGCAACCGGGCACGCAATCGTTACTACATGCTCCCCCTCCTGCTTGGAATCGCGGGGCTGGTGTCCCACTTCCGCCGTCGAACCCAGGATGCTGGCGTAGTGCTTACCCTCTTCTTCCTTACAGGGGTGGCTATAGTTATGTATCTGAACCAGAAGCCCTTTGAACCCCGCGAGCGAGACTATACCTTTGCGGCCAGCTTCTATGCCTTCGCCATTTGGGTGGGCTTGGGGATGATACCCTTCTCCCGCTTCTTGGCCCGTTTTCTTAGAGAGCGGATAGGCGTTGCCGTGGCGAGCATCGTTGCGTTGCTAGGAGTTCCTGTGCTGATGGGAAGCCAGAATTGGGATGACCATGACAGGTCGCACCGCTACATCTCGGTCGATTTCGGCAAGAATATGCTCAACTCTTCCGAGAAGGACGGCATTCTCTTCACGTATGCTGATAACGACACATTCCCACTTTGGTACGCCCAGGAGGCCGAGGGATTCCGGCGCGATGTGCGGATCTGTAACCTGACCTACCTAGGGGGCGACTGGTACGTGGATGTGATGAACAGGAAGGCCTATGAAGCCGATCCTCTGCCCTTCAACCTTAAGCGAGAGGATTACCTGGAGGGGAAGAATGACATAGTGCTGGTGCAGAATGTACTCGGACGTCCCTATGACCTCAAGCAGGCACTCAACTTCGTGCTGAGCAACGACCCCCGCACTAAAGTGACCTCGCCATATGTAGGAGGATCAGAGCTCTCCTACTTCCCTACCAACACGCTCACAGTTCCAGTACCGGCAAGCGTGCGAGGCACTCTGGTTCCCCAGCAGTTCGACTCGGCGGTACTCGACACCCTAACGCTTAAGCCTGCTGGTAATCTGCTATATAAGAATGGGTTCGCCATGTACTGCCTCCTGGCCAACAATAACTGGCAACGCCCGCTATACTATTCGCCCCTCCTGCCGAAGGATATGTACTGGGGGCTCGACCGCTACTTTGTGAGCGATGCGGTGGTAAGCGAGGTGCTGCCAGTGGATAGGGCTCGCACGCAGGTGATGACAGATACGGCTAGGGCCAACCGCCTGCTGATGAAAGATTACAGCTTCCGTAGTTTCGCAGATCGCAGAGTTTATGTAGACGAAACCTGCAAACGGATGTCTGAGTACTACTTGCGGGCTTTTGCCAGCGCCATAGAGGCTACCTTAGCATTCGGGGAGAAGGCGAGAGCCGAACAGCTCATAGACCGCTGCTTCGAGGTACTCCCCCCAAGCCAGATCGATTGGAGCTACAATTGGCTGCCTATCGTAGAGGGATACTACCGTTGCGGAGCCAAGGAGAAAGGCGCAGCTAAGGTGCAGGAATATGCGCTGCAATGCATAGATGTGCTTACCTATGCCTACAAACTCCCCGTAAGGCTACAGGGTACTATAAGGAATGATCAGCAGATGGCTCTCGGAGTCCTCCAGGAACTCGAAAAAATGGCTACGCTCTATGACGATGCAGCCACTCTCAAGCTCCTCGACCAACTCCTAGGCGAAAAGGACGCAAAATAGCCATGCTCAACCTGAGTCCACCCCGCTGGGTGGCGCGCTTGGTGCCAGGTATCACTTGGCACATACCCAACTGTGCGAACGAGGTGTACCTAACGTTTGACGACGGCCCTACGGCTGCCGTTACCCCGTGGGTGCTTGCAGAACTCAGTGCGCGTGGTGTCAAAGCCACCTTCTTCTGCCTTGGGCGGAATGCGGAACGATACCCGGACATAATGGCCCAGATCAGAGCTGGTGGACATGCCGTGGGAAATCATACCTACAGCCATCTGAAGGGGTTCGCCACTCCTACAGCAGATTACTATCACGATGCTGCGCTGGCCAATACGTTTCTGCATGCTTCGCTTTTCCGTCCTCCTTACGGGCGGATTACTGTGGATCAGATGCGGATGCTATCGGCTCGCTACCGAGTAGTGCTGTGGTCTTTGCTCAGCATGGATTACAGTCGGCATGTGACCCCAGCGCGCTGTCTGCAGTTCGTAACCCGGCATGTGCAGAGTGGCGATGTCATAGTATTCCACGATTCGCTGAAAGCCGAGCGAAATTTGCGCTATGCCCTCCCTCGGGCTTTAGACTGGATGTTGGCCAACGGCTACAGTTTCGCCACCTTGGCCGAGGCCGCACCTGTGGGGATACTTACACCAGCCTTACTACACCCTTAGGGAGCAGGGTGGCACTGCATTCGTAATTCTATCTTGGTTTAGCAAGCGGAGTACTCATTGCATCATGGGGCGCATAATGGGTTCATGTTGCCCTGTATTGCCTTGGTCGGGAACCATCCCAAACTAATCCCTAAGGAGAACCCCCAAAGGCCTTATAGTTGGTCGTATTGCCGCATCGTAATCCTGCCCGATAGTCGCTGTGTGTATCTGGCTCATGGACTGCCATATTGAGAGGGGAAATGGCACTTTGGAGAGTGGCATTGCGTTGAGGCCATCCCCGTAGATCTCCTATCTCCTTTCAGCAGCAAGAAGGGGGCGCAGGTTTACAACCTGCGCCCCCTTCTTGCTTGGAGACCTATTTTCCTGCCTACTGCTTAAGCACTCGCAGCACGCGCATTTCGCCTTCTCCCTGCACCACCACTAGGTACACTCCGCTGGGAAGATGCCCGAGTGCTAGGGTAATCTGCTCCTGTGGGCATGCTAGTACATGCAGGAGTACAGGCACACCTCCGACGGTCAGTACCTGAATCTGGTGGGCGTAGGTTAGTCCCTTTAGGGTGAGTTCGCTGTTGAATGGATTGGGCATTGCCTCCACGTTAGCCAGCTGCTGTGTGTGTGGAATCCCGTTAGTGCCAATGGCTTTCAGCACAACGGATTTCTCAATTGGTTGCCCTGCCACCTTAATCTGTCCTCTTTCGTCGGTATAGCTGCTCGCCTTCACTACATAGTTGTACTCGCCATCGGCTAGCCTGCACACTGCCTTTCCGTGGACATCGGTTACTATGGTGTCGTTTTTGCCATTTAGCAGCACGATTTGGGCTTTTGCTATGGGGTTCTTTCCATCGGTTACGGTGAAGGTTACTAGTTGTGTAATCCTTGCCAGTATGACCCTTTGGCCCCGTGCCTGTGCATCCATATAGAATGTCCCCAGCTTGCTAGCGTAGCCCCCCTTGGATACCCGATAGCTGTAGCTGCCAGTGTGCGTAAGGAAAAGTGCATTCCCATTTGCACCAGTTAATCCGCTCTCATTGTAGTCGTTGCTCCACACCTCAACTGTCACACCCTCAACAGGAGCATCGTATTCATCACTCACAGCAAAGGTTACTGTGTAGCCTTTAAGCAGGGTGATGGTGGCCGATGCGGGTGTGAAACTCGTTACGTTGATGTACCCGCTGCTTGGGGTGTAGCCTTCAAGGTGGGCGCGAAACGGCCTGCTGCCCACTGTGAGCCGAGTTGTCGCCTTACCCATGGCATTGGTCGAAAGCGACTTATCCTCTACCTGAATGGTAGCATTCTGTAGCGGATTAGCGGCTTCATCCAGCACTGTGAATTGGGCATCCACCGCCTCTATTGGCTCAAAAACGGCAGTAATCATCATGCTCTCGCGAACTTGGCTCTGCCTCCATGCTAGAGCGGTAATGCCGTAGGGATCCCAGCGTACAAAGCGGTAGCCTGCAGCTGGAATGGCGGTTGCGAGCTTTGCATCTCCACCCTTTACAACGGTTTGCTCGCTGCCCTCAGAACCCTCTATAGTTACAGTCCCTGCATCCACGGGTAGCACTCTGTACGAGAGCTGCGCCAGCGTGGCATCGCGGAAATAGGCGGTATAGGTGCACTCTGCAAACACAGAGGATTCAATGTGGAGTTGCGGAGTAGTATCACCATTGCTCCAGCAGACGAACTCATATCCCGCTGCTGGTATCGCCACTATGTCTACGGGCGCATGTCCCTGTTCTATCTGCTGTTCTTCAACGCCTAGTTGCTGCGAGCCGTCTGCGTTCACCTTGGCAAAGCTCCCGCCCGCTGCTGGTTCTGCTGCGTAGTGTAGAGTGAGCTCTCCAGGGGTACGTTTCGCAATGGCGATGTTATCCACCTCAACGGCGAAGGACGAGGTGGGGGCATCGTATAGCCAACGGAACTGTACAAAGGGCTTTCCTGCAAGCTCTTGAGACTTCACTGCCACCCTGGCCAATGCTGGGTAGGCGCTCACATCGAATTTTTGGAGTATCTTCCATGCCCCCTCACCCACACGAACCTGTAGCTCAAATCGGTCGACCTGCTGGAACATCTTTGCTGCATAGTTCATGCTTACAATCAATGCTCCCTCCCAGTTATCGCCTAGGATATAGCGTGGAGAGTAGAGGTATGAAATGGTGTGTAATTCAGGATCTAGCCCATCGCTTTTACATGCAGCAAAGTAACCTGTTAGGGGCGCACAACCAGCCTGTCCAGCATTGGTAACAGTCCAGGGGTTATGTACAGTTCCTTTGCTCTCGGTGTACCAGCCTTCAGTGAGAGCCTGTTGCTCAAAATTACACATCCCTGGGAGTTGGTAATACTTGCCAAAGCGGGCGGTAACTGATATGTCTCCTTTCACCTTCCTGTCGGTACGGATGGCTGAGGTCCGTCCGTCACTCCATCCGATAAACCAGTAACCCTCCTCGGGTGCAACCTCCACGCGGGAGCCATCGGCATCGTAGGCTAATTGTTGCTGCAAGTCGCCAGACACCAGCTTCCCGCCTTCGCCAATTCGGTAGGTGAGGCTATAGGTTCTTGCAGAAAAGAGGGCTTTGAATTCAGATGAGGCGGTAAGGTTAGAATCCACCCGCGGATTATCCTTACGTCCATCACTCCACTGGTCAAATAGGAATCCGTCAGCAGGTGAAGCCATTACAGGAGTTCCCGCAGAGCCAGGGGCAAGATGCTGGGTAGACGACCCTAAGATTACCCCTTGCCCGGCTGTGGCTATAGTGTACTTCAACTCCAGGGTAGCCGGCTGTAGGGTGATCGACAACGATTTATCTTCACCCTTGGTGAGATCTACTGGCAATTCAGCGGAGCTGTAGCCTGGCTTAGATAGTTTGAATGTGTATTTTGCCCCCTCTTTTAGATAGTATACCACCACTCCATCAGAATTGGATTCAGCGGATTCTCCGTCCAGCAACACCGTTGCTCCAGCTAGCGGGAGAGAGCCGTCAGTTATGTGGATTTCCACACGCCAACGGTCAGCCTGCACCACCTCAAACTCTCCATCGGCTGTCGTTACAGTATAGCAATCAGTGTTGTAGGGTGTGCTGCCAATTGCCTTTACGGTATATTTACCCACCGGGAGAGTGCCGCTGGGCTGCACCACTTTTCCTTCCTTATCCTGCACAGTGAAACGCCCTAGGGCAAAGGGATCAGGCATCTGGAGGGTATCTGGAGGGTTCACCAGCGTAGAGTAATCTAGCGCAAGATGGAGCGGGTAGCCAGCATTGTACTTCGTGTTGCGAACTGCTACAGAGGTAGCTCGCCTACTCACCGTAATCGTCTTGCTTACAGGGAGTGCAGAATCCCAACAGTTGCCACCTGCCTGCAAAGCCGTAAGCGTGGTAGTGCCAGGCTTACCTATCCTTAGAGTCCCATTGGCCAAGGTTGCCACATTCGGAGCAGTGCTAGTAACCGATATGGGAAGCGCAGATGACGTGGAGAGTTTGGCATCTACGGGATCATCTCCATAGATGTAGTTGAGTTCGCTTAAATTCCACACGATAGACTGCGATAATGCAAGCCGAACCTCGTAGAACTGGCTTTCTCCATTGGCCGCCCGCACCTCTAAAGCTACAGGAGTTGTTAGATTCACCTCGCTTACATCACTCTTCAGTTCGTTACCTTTGAGTAGCAACTTTGCCCCTGGCGATACCGAGAACGAGAGTTTTACCCTTCCAGGATCATCTATGGTGCCCGCCGTAACTTGCAGCACGCAGGTCTGGGCTATGGGGTCAGCTACCACTTCGCCAAGCAGGCCAGGATTAAGTGAGGGGTCGAGCTTTAGGGCTAGTAGCTCTTTACTGCTAGGCTCTTCGAGCTTCGCCGTCAGATTCACCACCTGAACTATACCCTGCTGTCCAAAGAGGTCTGCCCGAGCCTCTATAGCCATCGGACTGGTGAAATCAAAGTTGGTGCTAGTGCTAATTTCCGAGCCATCTTTATAGAATCGTACCGAGGGTATTGTTGGTATAACAGAACCCTCCACAAGCGCCAAATTTGTACCCTGGGCGAATGTGAGTAAATAGCCGCCATCGTCAGCTATCTCCGTTTTTACCAAACTGGGACATTTGAATCCCGCAACTAGTTGATTCAGCCGTTTCCATATTCCTCCATCCCCATTTTCCAGACGAGCAACCGTTTTCGTGTGAACTCCAGCTACCATATCTGCTTCAGAGTAGCATTTATCGTTCTTGGATCCATTGTCAAAAGCGAATTCTGCTACACACATATCTGGCAGATTCCCCTCTGCATCTCTAATGTACTGGAAAGGCTTTATGCTTCCCGATTCTAGAACCGTTCGGTGGGCTCTGAAGAGCTTAATTCCGCCATTCAGCTTACTCCCGAGGCGCATCCATTCTTTGCCCCTTTCGCCGAAGTATGGGGCGCTTGAACTACCCTTTTTGGTCAGCTCGCAGGGTTTCCCGTCTACCGTCACTCGAATCAACGAGCCGCCATCGTATGCGGCCTCCACAGATACTGCCAGGTGATGCCAAACACCCGGGGCTATACTACCCGCAGGAGTCCATGCCAGTTGCTGTCCCACTACTATGGCAATGGCATTATCGGGAATCTCATCCACCATGCGGTATGTGGTGTAAACCTGGAATCCTTCCGTTTCTATGAGCGTTGCGAACTGGGGGCTATCTAGCAGAAACATTAGCTCCATGGTCCAGCGGTAAATACCCGCCAGCACGTTGGGTACTCCACCCACCTCCACCCACTCATCTCCCTTGAGCAAGCTCTGGGTATTCAACCAGTATGGCCCATCGGGAGCTGTGGTTGCGCAGTAGACGCTATCGGCCAGAATATTGTTCTCTTGCACGGGATTATCTAGCAGTGCTACCTGTACGGTATGCTTCCCAAGCTCGCTGAAATCTGCCGTCTGTTTTAGCACAATCTCTTTCTGACCATCGAACGGTTTAAGCTCCCCAGCCGTAATGGTAACCTCCTCAACAGCGAGAGGTTTCCCGTCCACAGTGGCAAGAATCTTCACAGAGCCAACGTATTCAGTATCCGACCGATTGGTTAGCAGCAGTTTAATGGGCTGCTTAGCCGAGAGGTTATTCCCGCTTTCGCCAATAGCCACTTTGCTCAAGGCCAAGTCATTCCGCCCGGGGTAGATACCTGGCAGCAGTGCTACAGAGCAGTCCTGCACATCGCCCTTAGAAGGGGGGAGGCACGGATTGCCCAATTCGGCTACTGGCCCAACCATTATCCGCACCCGCTTTACGCCTGTGGAGTATTCGCCCAGAGGGTAAACGAAAGTGGGATTATTCAGCCCTCCCCTAACAAGAGGCGCCTCTTGACGTTCCTCAGGGTCAAATAACCCATTGTCGTTCCAATCTACCCAGAGCGCAACTCCCCAGTTCACAGGGATCTCGCTACCGCCAAACTCTATTTGCAGGTTAGCCTTACCCTCTGCCGTGTAGAGCTTTACAGGTGATTCGAGCCTGTATCGCATACCACGGGTTTTCCACCTATCCAGTTCTACTTTCTGTTCATAGCTCCCGAGGCTCTTGAGGTAGATCTCCTCAAAGCTCGCCATGCTGGGAAGGTCGGTAGGAATGCAGTAGCGGTCGTAAATTGCAAAAACCTCCTGGACGTTATCTGCTGCTTGGCTATCATTTCCTTCTATTGCGACTTTCAGGTAAATGGGGTCAGCCTTCCGAACCTTTAGCCTTTGCGTCAGCTCTATATCATTCTCGTCAGGCTCTAGGCAAACCATCTCGTTGAAAAGTTCCCCAGCCTCTCCTATAACCCTTACTTTCACGTCGCGCTGTACGGTATTCCACCTATTCAGAATCCGTACCACTATGGGCATATCCACGGCATTCTCTGCTCCCTGCATAGTTGCGCTTACTTGGAGAAGGGCAAGTGGATTCTCCATAGGCACCAGGTCTACCTCGGCCATCCAGCCCTCAGCCACTTCGCCTTCGCCAGAGTGGAAGTAGAAAGTGAGCCCACCGTCCGCAGCTTCTGAGATGTAGGTATACGGTTGCACATCGAGCCCGTTCAGTTTGCCCGAAAGCACAGCGCGCGCCCGAAGTCCAGTGAGTGATAGCGACGGCGGCACCTGCTCTGTGTAGATTGCAAGTTTTCCATCGCCCGCTACGGTGCTGAACTTTGAGAATCGTACCCGTACCCGCATATTAGGATTCTCAGGCACGAATTTTAGCAATGATTCCTCTCCTTGCCCATACGGTCTCAGTACGCCCCCGTTGTCGGTAAACAGCACTCTTCCACTAATCTTGTGGGTCACCCGAGGCTCTATCGGGATCTTCCCGAGTGGCGAGTAGATGAACGTCGTGCTCCCCATTGGCACTATTGCCCCCATGCTATTTACCGTATGCTCTACTGTTCCATTTGCCGAGGGGTTAAGTGGATCCACCACGCATTCCAGCCGTATGGGTATCAATTCGCCGAAGGGTTCTTGCGTAGAAAGATCCACGGGAATGTTGAGCGTTACATTCTCCATGCCCTTTAGGCTCGGCACGGTGTAGGATTCTCGCCACTCCCCACTTCGGTAGATCTTAAACAGCACATCCTTAAGCTCATCGGTACCCAGATTCTCCAGCAGTACCTTGAACTTGCCTACTCCGAGATTTGCCCCATCTGTAGGTGTAGCCAACGAGGTCAGTTTAATGGCTTTGGTCTTTGTGGGACGCTCTACCGCCACTCGGGTTATCGCAAAACCGTCGTCAGTCGACTGCCCCACGAACTCTATTACAATCTGGTGCTTCTGTCCTGGTTTTAGCGCATAGCACCACTCCTGTCCGAACCCTGTGGCCATATTCACCGTAGTACCCAGGAGGCTGGTGAGCAGTTCATCGCCATTTTCGCCTGCCAGCACCCGCATACGAGCTGTTGTGCGATCAAGGCTGCTAGGGGTGTTCAGACCACCCGATATGTGGAGTAAAATCTCCTCGCTAGCGGGGATGTCGGTGAGGTCCAGCTCGCACATCCGCACAGTCCCCATATTGGGCGCATTCTTATCCTTGTTGAAGTAGTTGCTAGCGTCAAATCCCTCGAGCTTTTTGGTGCAGACCAACCCCAAGAAATTTGAACCCAGCGGCATATTGCTACCTATGGTGCGCTTATCGTAGTAGGAATACATGTTGGCTCCCGCCTCGATGCCAAAGTATCGCGAGGGATACTTCACAAAGGTCTCCTCAAAGGGCAACTCGGCTAACGACAGTTTAACGGGTACCGAATAGTTCGCCACCACCCCTACAGCCCTTTTGCCCAGTGAGCCTCCGGGCAATTTTGCTGCCACCGTCAGTATTGGGCGTTCGATGCCCTCCAACCTCTGCGCAGGCACAGCGAATTGGGATTCGCTGGCAGCTGTTTGTCCTAGGGATTGGAATTCTGGATTATCGGTATCCGGATTCATCAGCAGCACCTCGTAGCCTTGGGTAGCGGCTGCATTCCCATCCCACTTAAGCAGCCAGCCAGCCGTGCCGCAACCGCTCCGTTCTAGCGTCACTCCAGTAGGCTGAGGTGCTATGGTGAAGGGATGTGGGCTTTTGGCTACACGCCCCTCGGCATCTATCACCCGAACCATAGCCTTATCGGTTAGCGGTGCATCTGTAGGAATACCCAGCGGTAGCGCGCTGCTCTTATCGCTCAGCCTTGCGATATGCTGCCAGCTAGCCCCCTCATCGTAAGAAAGCTCTATGGTGTAGGGCGTTGCCACATTCTCCAGAACCACGTACATTCTCCCCCCTGGTACGCAAAGCATGCCGTCGGCAGGGGCTATCACCCGAGGCTGATCTGTATCAAAATACCAAACAAGGCTGTAGAGCTGTTCACCCTTGTCCACGGCTCTTGCATTTACATGGACTGTAAATTCCTTCAAGCCAACAAGTTCATCAGCATTGAGGGTTACCTGCTCTATGTTGTTCAGGGTGTCCCGCATGCGGATGGCCAGATCCTCCAAATGCCCCATGGTGTGGTTGCAAACCCAAGGAAGGAAAACTTGCCCACTAACCTCTAGGCTGAGGTCGAGGTCGTTCACCATCACCTTATCTCGGTATTTGTAGGCCTTGGCCACAGCGGGGTCATTCCATGTGAGCATTACTCGCAGCCCCTTGCAGCCTGCTGGTATCGCTATTGTCTGTGAGTATGTATTACCCACCGTGATTCCGCCTTCATGATGCCATCCATTCTCCAGCGTTACCACCGCCTGCTCAGCATTCATGATGCCGTAGCCGTATTGGAAGTCAGGCCCAGGGCGACCGGCATCAGTTGCGGTATTAGCCAGCACCCCCCTGAGTAGCGACGAGGGGATTTCAGCACCGCTGTATAGCTGCCCGTAGCGTTCGCTTACCAGCGCGGCGTGCCCTGTAACCGTGGGGCAAGCCATGCTGGTACCGCTCATCCTTTGGTATTTATTGCCCGACACAGTGCTCCAGACATCCTTCCCCTTGGCGCATACCGTGGGGAACATGCGTCCGTCATCCTGCGGTCCCCAACAGCTGAAACTCGTCATTTTCCCCTGCGCATCCACCGCGCCTACCTGGATTATATTCTTGGCCCTGTTGGTGCTAGTTCCGTATCCACGTTTGCCGTACAGGCGTTCTATATCGGCTTGGCAGGCCTCTTGGTCATTGCCCGCTGCAAAGATATGGGTAAGCGTAGGGTACTTTGTTGTGAGCAGGTCTAGGTTCAGGTCAGATTCTCGGTAGCCGAAGCTCTCTATCTCCTCGCAATTCTCGCGAAGGTAGATACCGTAAGAGTTTTGGGTGAGGGTGATATCGTATGCCTCTCTGGCTATAGCCATCTCTTGCTGCGCGCTCAGCCCATTTCGCTGCTCGTTGAAGTTGTAGGTCCAGGCTTGTGCCAGCGGGGCCATGCCGCGGGCGTTAGGGTCGAGGTATCCACTGCCGAGAACCGAACCTGTAACGTGGGTGCCGTGGTCGTGCCACAGTTCGTACTCCTGCACATGTACCCGCTTCCCGAAATCTACATGCGGACTCACGCTTGCATCCCATATACCCACATGCACCCCCTTTCCCAGCAGTCCGCGCCCTCCGAGTTCTGCCGGGGCATTCAGTACGCTGGCTCGTCCTAGTATCCGTCCCTGGTGGTTGAGGAGCTTCGGGCTCTGTGGCTGTAGCCCTATAGAGAGTACCCATGGCAGCTTCGCCACCTGTCTTACGGAGTCTACGGGAATGCTAGCATAGGCAGCGTGGAATAGTTCTGCCACCTCGGCATCCTTTGCGCCCGCTTTGTTCAACGCCTGCTCTATCAGTGTCCGTGGCGCATTCTCTGCGAACCTTACCACTGTTTTCACCAGACTGCCCTCCCTGGCATAGGAGGGGATTGCGCCCTGCTGTAGAGCTGCGGTCAATTTCCATTCTGGCCGCGCGGGTACTACCGACACTAGGCTCGTACCCCTAGCCAATGCATAGGGTTCAGCACCCTTTTCCACCAGGGCCCAGTAGGCGTTGCCGCCCAGGTAGTCGCCGAGCACGATGCCGTTTCGCAGTAGCTTCGCCAGTTCTTGCTGGTTGGGTTGCTGTCTAAGCTGTATTAGAGCGTTGTAGTACCCCTCCGTGCTTAGCCCAAGCGCTAGCCGTGCGCCCCTAGCCGTCCCCTTAGCCCAAGCCTGCGCATTCTGTTCTGGCACAAAGCTGTACCCTCCTATATGGACTGTCTGCTGCCCAAAAGCCGCAGTGCAAGTTGCCAGCAGAAATGCCGCAACCCATCCCAAAAAGTAATTTTGCCTCATAGTACGCAAAACGCTTTGATTTTCAAGTTCAAGCAATAGAATCCGTTACCCCGAAATGCGCCGCAAGGTATATAGAATCTATGATTACCGTGAAGCCCAACGAGCAAAATCCCCATTTTTGGCTATTTTTACCCGCAGCAGAACGTAGATTCTAACTATTAATATCGATTCTACTTCTAAGAGATTCCCCCAATTTACTGTAGATTCGGAGGTTATTCACTCCTATACCCCATCATAGGGCTTTTTGCCTCTTTCCAGAAACTGGCCTACATTTGCGGCTCTAGAGCAGTGCGAAAATAGGGCAATGGGTACACCTCCAATGGGTAAATACTCAAATACCTGAATTTCAATGTATTCCTTTCCATTTGCAAACCAACAAATATACATACATGCAGTTCAAAATTTCCCTACTTACTACCGCATTCCTCGCCCTGCTGTTGGGCGGAGTGCATGCCCAGAAAACGGGTAATGGTACAGAGTTCATCACGCTCTGGGACACGAACAAGCCAGCCACAGAAGAGGTAAAGGTGAATGGCTCCACTGCAACCAAGAGCAGTGAGATGCAGATCTGGTTCCCAGGTATTGGTAGCGGCTATGAGCTCCAGTACAGAGGGGTGAATGAAGACGCTTGGCACGACGTAGATCAGGATCCCATCACCTCCCAGGAGGGGGCTGCCGTGCAAATCACATTCCCCAGTGCCGGCCAGTATTACGTGAAAGCTGGCCCTGACAAGTTCACGGGGTTCAGGATGAGCGATGATGGCGATATGTATGGCGATGCCGGCAGGCTCGTTCGAATAGTATCGTGGGGTACGGTGCAGTGGGCTGAAGGGGGGCTTGCCAGTGCCTTTGAGGGCTGCGAAAACCTTGAGGCGCTCCCGCTCACCAATGATCCCGATTTTGGGGCAAACGCCAAGGCGACCCTCAAGATTGGTGGAGACCTCGGTAGCATGTTCTTGGATTGTAGGCAGCTCTGCGAGAAGAATGCCGAGGGGAATGTAGATTGGACCCTTACCTCGTGGGATGTGAGCCAGGCCACTGGCACAGAGTGGATGTTTGCCAACTGCGAGAAGTTCAACGCCGATCTCTCCACCTGGCAAACGGGGAATGTTACCAACACCCATGCGATGTTCCAAGGCTGCCCTCTGTTCAACGGCGACCTGTCTGGCTGGAATGTGGGTAAGGTAACGAAGATGCATGCCATGTTCCAAGGGTGTACGGCTTTCAACGGCGACCTTAGCAAGTGGAACGTGAGCAGCGTAAAATTCGCCAGCGATATGTTCGCGGCTTGCACCTCGTTCAATTCCGATCTTTCGGGCTGGGATGTAAGCAACGTAATGAGCGCAACCTCCATGTTCCAGGGCTGTACCGCCTTCAATGCCGACCTCTCGGGCTGGAATGTGGGCAAAGTAATGAGTTTTGAGAGCATGTTCCAGGGCTGTACCGCCTTCAATGCCGACCTCTCCGCGTGGAATGTGGCCAGCGCTACCAACTTCCGCAGCATGTTCAAGAATTGTGCAGCCTTCAATTGCCCGCTGGGGAATTGGAAACCCGCAAATATCTTCTCTGGAGATGGAATGTTCACCGGAATCGGCTTAACACCAGAGAACTGGGATCATCTCCTTATCGGCTGGGCCACCTTAGCCGATGCTGCTGATGTTAGCGCAAATATTAAGCTCGACGCTCCAGGAGTTAAGCACACCGCCCGAAGCGAAGAGGCCATCAACGCCCTTAAGACCAAAAAGAACTGGCAGATTACCGATGCAGGGCTAGCCGATAATCCCTACACCTACAGCCAGCCTACCCAGATAGTGGCCAACCCTGGCAGCATCTCTTTGGGGGTAGGCGACGTTAAGCAACTTAAGGATCTTATAGTCATCAATTATACTCCAGCAGAGGCTACCTACAAAAACCTCCACTGGACGGTAGACGATCCTACCGTTGCCACCGTTACACCTGCCGGCACGGTAAAGGTGCTGAGCACGGGCGCTACCAACCTTAAGGCTACCACCCTCGACGGAGCGGCTACGCTTACCGTAACCCTTACGGTCGGTACAGCCACTACCTACAAATTGATATTCAATGCCAAGGGAGGCACGTTCGCTGACGGGAAGGAGATCTTTGAGACTACGGTAGCCGAGGGGCACCTGGTAACAGCCCCCAACCCTGCGCCAAAGAAGGCCCGCTATGTACTCGAGGGCTGGTATACCTCAGAGGATTACGCAACCAAATTCACTTTTGGCACGGCTATCTCTAGCGATCTCACCCTCTACGCCAAGTGGGAACCCCGCACCACGTGCACCGTCATACTCCATTCCAACGGTGGGAAGTTTGCCGATGGCACTGACACCCAAACCCTCACGGTGAATATTGACGAGACGCTCAACCTCGACGCCCACAAGCCTACCCGAAAAGACCATAAAGTGGCGGGATGGTATGCCGATGCCTTATGCCAAACGCCCTACAACCCTGCTCCCGTTGTCGATGATCTCGAGCTTTGGGTTAAGTGGAAGCAAGCCTCTACGTTTGCCGTGAGCTTCTACGCCAACAAGGGGACTTGGGGCAAGAAATGGGATGAAATGAAAAACGTATACGTCGACATCGTAGAGTGGGGCGTGGTGGTAGAAGAGGGCCAGAAGGCGGTATTACCCCCAGAACCCACTCGCGAAGACTATAGGTTCGCAGGCTGGTATCAAGACTCCGTGTCATTCTCCGTACCCTTCGATCACGAGCTTCCCATTCATGACAATGTGAAAGTGTTCGCCAAATGGGAGCAGACCATGTGCACATTGACCTTCCACGCAAACTACGGGAAGTTCCCCAGCGGCGAATCTACTCGCACAGTGAAGGTTCAGATAGGCACACCTGCCGCCAAGCCAGCTAAGCCTGAGGAGTTGCCTACCCGTAGCGGTATGAAGCTTGTAGGGTGGGGTAAGACCACAGATGGCAAGCCTCCCTACGATTTTTCAACCCCCGTAACGGGCAATCTGACCCTCTATGCCGTGTGGGAGAAAGATGGAGATGACAAAAAGCTCACTCCTGTGGAAGATCCCAGCCTGACGCTAGTGCGGGTAGCTCCCAGCCCCTTCTCCAGCAGCCTCACCCTCCTGAACACCCAGCCTGACACCCGCTATGCGGTGTATACGGCGAGCGGGGCGCTAGTGGCCAGCGGTATCTGCACCAGCCAAACTAGCATGCTGGATACCCAAGATTGGCCCGCGGGGCTCTATATCGTCCAGCTAACCACCCCTGTGGGCATTCGCACCATTCGTGCGGTGAAGCGCTAGTTTAAGGAAACGTTGCGAAATTAGGAGTGGGCGACCCCAGCGGTCGCCCACTTTTTATGTGGCTTTCCCCTTCCTGTAGTAAAGCGAATCCCATTTCTATCAATGGCGAGATTGGCCATTGCGCGCTTGGTAGGGGCGGTGCTGTAGGGGCGGCCCGAAAGTTGCCCGCCCACCCCGAGTGCCCGCCCTAACCAACGCCGCGTCGCGATTAAGGGCGCCGCATCGCGATTGATGGTGGCCGCTTCATGATAAAGACCATAGGTTCCCATAATTGGGAGGCGTGAAGGCGGATTACGACGCGGCACGCCGCGTCGCTACGTCCTCTAAGAAACTGGAGAATAGGTTTTAAACCGCGTATTCCAAAAGGGAGGCCGCGGCGAAAGACTCGTATGGGGTCAATCTTTCTTTATAGGGATCTTCTTGTAAATCGGTTCTAACAGGCAATCCCATTTCTCGAAGATGGTAGCGACGCGGCGTGCCGCGTCGTGATTGATAATGCGGCGATGCGATCCCTTAATCGCGCCATCGGAAAG